>CAMWRO010000226.1 GCA_947176615.1 uncultured Porphyromonadaceae bacterium | reverse complement strand
CCTTGTTGAGACCTTTTGTGAGTTTGCATTTTTTCTTTGCAAGCACTCTGCCGTTGTCCTTGTCGGTCTCGGTCAGGACAACGTTTTTCATGTCGGCAGCAGTCTCAATCTCCACAATGTCACTGATGCTCGCGTTTTTAGTCGTTACGTCGTGCTGGCGGATGTGTATGTTTCGGATACAGGCATCACTCCAGCCGTTGAGACTAACACTGCGCCATATTCCTGACGTCACGAGTCTCGGCCCCCAGTCCCATCCATAATGATAACCGGCCTTGCGCGCGAATATGCTGATTTTCCGGTCTAGCAGACCACCGTTTTCCGACTGGTCGTTTGAGGCACGGTACTGATTAGGTTGTTCCTCCCATTTCGGCATGTCTATTTTGACCGGGGAATGGAACAGTATCTTGAGTTGATTTTCGCCTGACTTTATATAAGGCTTGACATCGGCGCTCCATGTGCGGAACATATTGTCGGCCGTGATAATTCTGACATCATTGAAGAATACGTCGGCATATGTGTCAAGGCCGTCAAAGACAATTTCGATATTGTCACTGGACAGCAGCTCTTCTGTCGGGACAAAACTTTTTTCATAAACCCAATCCTCCTTGTCAATCCACTGAACGTCGCGTTCATTCAATCCGAAATATGGGTCGTCAATAATCCCGTTGGCCATCAAGTCAGTGTGTACGACTCCGGGGACTCTGGCCGGATATCGTTTTGAAAGACGTGCCTGCCCGAATCGCCAGTCAGTCCCGTCTAAAAGCTGCTGTGTTTCTGCATATAGCAGTGGAGGGAGACAGACGCAGAGCATCAGAATGTGTAGTATAAGCAAGTTTCGTTTAACCATCGATTAAAAATCTGAAAAACAATATTATTACCCAATTTATATGCCTATTTCACATGGATTTCCTGAAGAACAATTCCGGGGTCCATGAAATAGAAACGGAGATTGTGCGTGCCGCCTTTGTCAGCGTCAATCTCAACGGTGCGGCTCGCATAGCCGCGAAGCACGTTCCAGCGCCATTCCGATGAGAAATCGCCGGCATGGATTGAAAACGCTTTAGGTGTGAAATCATCGATTTTGACGGCAAAGCGTGCATCACGGCCTTCATAGATGTGGAGCGTCGGGAGGGTACGAATCTCTATCAGGTTCCTGCCCGGTTTCAGTTCCAATTCATAGTCGGCAAATGGTGCTTTTTCAATGTTGTCGAGGCTGTATGAAGGAGTATTGAACGGGTGCACGAGTAAACCGTCGTTATAGCCGAGACCTTTTATTGTGACGACTTTGCCATCTTCGGAATCGCCTTTGTCTACATAACATGAGGCTTTGACAATTTCTTTAGAATCAAGCGGAAATGGAGGATAAATGCCTATAAAGATAGAGTCAATTAAAGCCCCGGCCTTGATGTCGGATATACTTAGTCGGTTTTTACCCTTACGGAGTTTTACGGAGCCTACTTTACTCCACATCGGACCGATGAAAGGAGCGTGCCAGATATTATTTACAGGCGTCGCAGCGGCGTCAAACGAAGTGTCACCGATTGTTACTTTACAATAGATATTGTCTTCACGTTTTTTAGAGAAATTCCGTGTCGGTGTTAACGCCTCAATCCACAGGGGTATTTCGCCGTCGCAATCCGATTCGATTTCTACGCCGCCTGAAGACAGAGCATCCTTAACTGAAAGGAAACGGGGTGATGGAGATTGCCGGACATTTTCAATCATTTCAGGTGACGCCACCGGCGCATCCATAATTTCCGATTTGTGCCAGTGGTAAGGAACCCAGCAGAAGAAATTATCCCACTTGCCGTCTTTGACCTCTTTGTTGTAAAAGTCAGTCCAGTCATTGAGTTCATGAAACATTTGACGGGCTCGATTGGCATTTTTCATCGCAACGGCACTGTCGCCATATGTGGCATGGGCGAGACTGCGCCGCGAAAGCAATTGATATTCGTTAAGCATCGAAGCGCCTTTTATCGGATATGATATTAACTCGAAATAGGCGTCCCGGAGTTCTTCAGGGATTCTTCCCGTCAATGATAATGCGCGGGTTGACAGTTCCCGGTATTCACTGATGCGCCTGTCGATTTCCGATTCAGGATAATTGATGAAATAGACGTGGGAGTCTTTGCCCGAAGCCTGTAAACGGTAGTAGCCATCCTGCAATTCAGCAATTTCATCGGCAAATTCCTCACCGAAAGTCTCGGCTGCCCATTGTCGGATATATCCATGAGCCTTATCGGGAGTCCACATATTGATGTTCCACGCTAAATCCATTGCAAAAGAAATCTCTTTCTCAGCCGGTTTGATGTCGCCGACGTTGAAAACCCATATTTTCTTTACGCCGAAGGTGTATGCCTTGGTGAGCTCATTGGAAATGAGCGATGGCGAAAGCGGACTTAGCCAAATCCAGCTTGCCGGGTCGCCGTGATAAGACAGATGGTAGTAGATACCGGCGCCTCCCTTTCGTTTCATTTCAGTGGGATTGCACAGGTTGCGTGTATAGCCATGCTTGTCATCACACCAAAGCATAGTGACATCGTCGGGCACTTTCAGGCCGTGGTGATAGGCATCGAGCACTTCTTCGTAGGTGCAAAGGACCTGAGGGATTTCTTCCAGAGGTTTCTTGATGTTTCGCTTGAGCATTGCCCGCTGATCGTTGATGGCCTGCTGCATCAGCTTCGTGCGTTCAGCAGTAGTATTTGCCCCCTCCATCGGATAGTCATGGATACCACGCAGGCCGAGGGTGTAAGTGTTCTCATACTTACCGTTTGTCTTTACGCGGGTTTCCCAGTAATCCTGCATTGTCTTACGATTTGTGATATAGTTAAAATCACCGTAAGTGCCGACATTTTTCCACTCATCCTCATTGTTGCGCAGCATTTGTTCACAATGCGACGAGCCCATGACAATAGCATAGTCGTCGGCAAGACGGGCGTTTTCGGGATTGGCATTGAAGGCTTTTGAGCCATTGTGCATTGCCGGCCACAGGTAGTTGCCTTTAAGTCTGAGCAGTAGTTCAAATACTTTGGCATAAACTTTAGGCCCGACCTGTCCCGACTCTTTGTCAAAAGTGTTCTCAACCCATTTGGCCCAACCTCCGAATCGTTCATCATTAATGAAAATGCCGCGATACTGTACCGACGGCTCGCCCTGACTGAAATATCCGGGCTCCACATATAAAACCGATTTCTTTTTCGGGGTCGCATCCGCCCACCAGTACCAAGGCGACACACCGATGGCTTTACTCAAGGATGTGAGTCCAAAAGCGGTACCGCGACGGTCACTTCCGGCGATAACGAGCATTGGCGTTCCGGTTGCGGGATTTTCTATTGTAGTGATTATGAAAGATTCCCATTTTCCCTTGATATCATTGACATTGATGAGTCCGCGGCTTATCAATCCGTCGATGAGGCGGCTTTTGCCTATTGTGCCGGCAACAAGAGCAGCCTTTCCGCCGCCGATTTCGTTTAAATCATTTATTTCGGCTGTATCGGCTTTTTTCCCGATGACCAGTCCGATGTCCTCAGACAGCATTTCGGCTGTGATTCCTACTACGCGGAAATCATTTGCGTCGGTATAGATTTTTGCGTCATTGAGTTTGATGCCTCCGGGGATTTCATAAGAATAGACATTTGGGAAATCGGGGAGATAATCCATAATGTCGGGAAGCTCGTCAAGCGTCAGCACTTTGTCATGGTTATAGATACGTTTCAGTTCCTCTTTGTCGTGATTATAGGCGTGTTCGCTGCTCCAGAGCATCCACCAGCTCCAGTCGGCATTCTCTTTTTCGCATAAATCAGGGTCAGGAATAGTGCCGCACTCATGATAGGCAATCGGGCGCACTGAACCGTGGATAAGTTCCGTGCGGTCAAACATGGCTTTCTTTACACGGTCTGTGCTATAACTGTCGGAGCCGGCGATGTCATAATATTCTTCTCCCGGATTGAAAGAAGCTGACGGTTCCCCGGTGTGACAGAGTACCCATATGAGGTTGTTGAGCTTGCGCTCCTTGGTGAAATAATCGAACATTGTGCGCCAAACGCGGCAGAACTGTTTGCTTGTGCCTTTGCCATACCAGAACCAGTCGCCGTCACATTCATGCAGCGGACGCCATAAAACGGGCACATTTGCGTCACGCAAAACGGTAAGATGGTCGGCAATGCGTCGGAGGTCCTCCCACATCGCTTTGTTTTCCTCTGTCCCATCAATGAAACATCGGTCGATGTCTATCTCTTTTTTGCTGTTAGTATAGCCCGGCCCTTTTCCCGGCGCACCCCAGTGCCACATGACTGTAGGTATGCCGCCTTTCCGCCACCAGTCAATGGCTGACTGAATCTCATTCTTGTTACGGTATTCATGAATCAGGTCGTGGCCCTTGATGGCAGGATAACGTCCGGTGATTTCTTTTACATATTCCGTTTCTTTGATTCCATGCTGACCGGAAAGCACTTTTTCGCCTTTGACAGAATAAATGTAATTCAATAGGGCGCAGGCTTCGGGCGAGGCATCCGGAGTTACAGGCCGCGGTGTATTGGCGGCAGTGGCCCGGAATGACATGAGAAGTAACGCAAGCAACGGAACAAGAGTTAAATAGCGTTTATTTTTCATCCAGATTATCGTTTCGACAACTGAGAATTGACAGTCGGGTTTATGTTTTTTATTATTCCCCCGACTGCCAATTTTCGGTTGACTGATTAAATTTTCATTAATTTACTGTTTCTCGGGTTGATAGGTTTCAATAGTCGAGATGCGAATGTTGTCAATACAGGTAAATACGGTTTCGACCTGTCCGGTGCGGTTGTATAGTTTCCAAAGGATTCGTTTAATACCCAAGTTGACTAAATCGCCATAGGTGACCACGTTGTCCATGTCAGGGAAATGTTTCAGCGAGAGCACGGCGGTGTACCATTCGCCATACTTCTGCTCGCCAAACTGATTCTGGTATTCCGGAATGATGTGCTGCTTGTCGGCATCATAGTTAATCCAAGCGTGATCTGTGCCTGCGCCATCACGGATAGTATATCTCATTTCCTTGGTAAAGACATATTTGTTGTAAACTTCATATTTGAAGTACACATCCTCAATAGG
>CAMWRO010000225.1 GCA_947176615.1 uncultured Porphyromonadaceae bacterium | reverse complement strand
CGAGGGATTCACCCACAACGCGCCGATCATGTCGTCATATCCGCTGCCGGTTGCTAGCCACTCCGTCTGATAGAGCAGGTAAATCTCCATCCTGTGATTGTCGAGAACCGATTTCCCCTGCCCGAGCGTGGCCATGCCGAGCTTGTTGATATTGGTGTCGAAAAATTGCTCGGCCTTGACAAGAAGGTCGTCGATGTCGACGCGCAGAGCCGCCGGGACGGTCTCGCCGTTGGGGTCATCGCCAAATCCCGCCTCCCAGAACACGAAGAAATGCTCGGACTGCTTGCTGCGCACCCAGCTCCACTTGGAATCGCTGCGCAACATGTCCATCGAGCTGAATTCCTCCGGCTTATAATATTTGTCGAGGTCCTTGACATCTGACTCCTTGAGGATTATAATCTCGCTGGGGCCTTGGGTGACTATGATTTCCTCGTGCTGGCCGCCTGCGGTCAGCACGACCACGGTCGACCGTGGCGCGCCGGTGTTGTTGGGGTCGGCCGAGAAGGTAACGACCGCAGGGCCGCCGGTGCCGTTGGCGGGCGAGACGGTGAGCCACGGGGTCTCCTCCTTGGGTTGCGCCGTCCACACCATCTTGGCGGTAAATTCTATCGTGCCGTTGAGGTCCTTGGGATCGAGTGTAACCGCGCGGTTTTCGTCGGCAAAAAGCAGCATCCCGCTGTCGGGAGCCACAAAGGTGTTATCGTCGTCGCATGATGTCAGCACCGGGGCCGTGCAGCAGATTCCCCCGGCAAGAAGCAATGCGAATAAATTACTTGTTATTTTCATGATAGTTTAATAAATTTTGTTGGTTCTATTTCTTCTACTGTGAATTGCCACCATCAGCAATGCCCAGTATTTAAACAGAACTTTTTTAGTCATAACTTTAGCAATTTTTAGAGGGGGAGCGGAGAGAACTCCCCCATAATTTGTTAATTGTCAGGCCGGACCAATTTTAACAGTGATATTGGCTTTAACGATACCGCCATTGCAGCAGATATAGTAGGTAGTGGTGACCTCCGTATCGGGAGCACAAGTGGCAGCATCGTGGAAGTTCCCGGCATACATCCATAGCTCAGTTTCGCTTGAACCAAGGCAAACAAACACTGCCGACTCATTTCCATAAGTTGTGACATTGCCATCGACATCGAGCCAGTAACCGGGCACATCGCTTGTGTAGGACATTTCTTCGGGAATTTCTTCGGGAATATCCTTGCAGTAGATTCGCAAGTCACCATTGACTTTTGCCATGTGAATCTGATATGTTGTCATCTTGAAAGCCTCGCGAAGTGCGTCCCTGACATCAAACCTTACATTGGCATAGTCATCGGTCCAAGGTTTCTCGATGACAACGTTGATTTCGCTATCGGTAGTGGGTTCACCTGCGGGAGGAGTTTCGGGGTCATCATAAGCTACGATATGGAGATTTACGGTCAGCATCGCAATCTTATCGCCATACATAAACCCGAGTTTGGCACTTGCCTCATATCCGGACTGCAGTTCACCGGGCATCTGACCTACATGTAAATAAGACAGGCCTTCTTCGTCCATGAATCCGTTGTATTCAATATAGAATGATCCGGGATATACACAGGGATAACCAAGAGCGTCATACCAGAAACCGCCATTGGCAGTGGGAACCTGATTGTATGAGCCATCGGCATTGACACCGATAACCGCTACTTCATCGCCGTTCATTTCCGTTACACCGAGAGCGGCCATGACTCCATTAATATCAAATTCAACTGCGTCAGAATCGTAGGTAACACGGGGATTCATCACCACGTCGATAGTCTGCTCAAAAGCGACACCGCCGGTCACTTCACCACGCTCGATAATCTGATAGGTAATAACCCAAACGACACGTTTGTCTTTATATTTGAGACCTTCGATAACCTTGAACTCGTCACCGACAGAACAACGTTCAGGGAACTGGCCGACAGTGAAATAGGCATCGACATTCTGACCTTTTTCTTCGTCGTAATGCCCGTTCCATTCCACAAAGAAACGGGAAGCATCCTCACTATAGGAGGTAGCGACATCACCGTCAAGACGCCACCAGTGTCCCCAATAAGGGTTGTTGGTATTGGAGGGAGTGGTATAATCGGCGTGGGTGGTACCCTGAATCGCAAAACCGGTGATTTCGGGAGCACCGGGAGCCTGATGGAGACCTGAAAGAATCTCATCCTCGGTAAGCTCAAACACTTCGCAAGCCTTCGTAAAATCAAGAGTCAGCGATTTACCGCCCCACATTGTAGTGGGATAGTCGGTAACCGTCACCTCGATAATGGCATCGGCATTGATGACCTGACGCAGGGAGTCGGCGATGTGTTTCTGACGGGCCATTTCGGCCAGCTCGTCATCGGTGAGGATGTGGGGATTGGAAAAATCGGTATAATCGTCACACGATGTCAGCGCCATGCACGGCAACAGCAGCAGCGCGGGCAGGAGCAGTGTATATATCAGACGTTTCATGTTTTTTCAAAATTTAAGGTTACTACTTGGTATAATTGGGATCCTGTTTCAGCTTGATATTGGCAAGAATCGCAGTGTTGGGGATGGGGAAAGCATTCCGGTAGGAATCGGTGGTAGCATCCTTGCAGAAATAGGACTTGTTGTTATAGACGTTGCCTCCGCCCGAGGTGGTGAAACGCACCATGTCCTGACGGCGGTGGAGCTCGCCGCAGAATTCCCATCCGAGATCGTCAAAGAGACCGCCGAGAACGATGTCGGCACCACCCTCGTAGGTCGTGATATGTGTGCCCCAGTCGTTGCAGCCTTCCGAGGTGTACTCGTTGTGGCCGTAGGCATAGCGCGAGCCTCCTTCGAGGTCGGCGACGGTGCGCTTGGCCTTGGTCGGGTTGTCAAACGCGCGCTGACGGATTTCGGTAACAATCGACGCGGCTGTTTCCTTGTCGCGGTTGAGACGGAGAAGACACTCGGCCTTCATCATCAGCACGTCAGTGTAGCGGAACACGGCGACATCGGTCGCGGTAGTGCCCTGATTGTTGCCGCCGGGAATCTCATACTTGTGGATGCGGTAACCCTCCTGCTGATAGGCTCCGGGGTTGTCGATGGAGTGAACGTTCTGGTTATAGGTGAGATAGCCTGTGCCGCTCCAGTCGTCGGCATCGAAGGGGATGGGGTCGCCCGCATTGGGGGTGTAGTCATCCTCGCCGTTCTTGACGGCATAGTGCTGGGTGCCCATCGCCCATGTGGCGGCAAGACGCTTGTCGTCGGGGTCATAGGTGTCGATAAACTGGGGGACGGCGCAAGAACCGTTGAAACCGGCGGCGGTAGAGCCGTAGGCCTCAAGACCTGTCTGCGGGAAAGCGTAGGACTGCATGGTCCACTGGGCGGTGTGGGTGCGGTCCTGAGGGATGGCGAATATCACCTCGGGGCAACCCTCGATGTTCTCGCGGAACGGGTCGAGATAGTTGGGGGCGAGCGAGTAACCACCCTCGTCGATAATGGTCTGCAGCTCGGTCAGCGCAGCCTCGAAACCGTCGTTGCCCTCGGTGCCGAGCCATGCGTTGCGGTTGAGATAACACTTGGCAAGAGCCATGCAGACGGCATATTTGTTTCCGTAGCCAAAGAGACGCTCTGTCCCGATTTTGTCCTTGATGTCGGCAAACTCGCTGACAATGAAGTCATAGACAGCCTGCGCGCCCTCCTGCTCGGGGAGATAACCCGGCTCGACATTGGTTGTCTTCATGATGGGGACATTGCGGTAAAAGTCAAAAAGGTGATAGTAGAACATGGCGCGGTAGAAACGCACATGGGAACGCAGCAGTGCGTTTTCGTCGGTTTCCTCACCGAGCGCGTCGAGAACGCGGTTACAGTAGGAAATTCCCTGATAGGAGAATGTCCAAGTCGACGCAAGCGCGACGTTTTCAACACCCCAGTCATGCTTGTGGAGATTGATGTACTGCGCGCCCCAACCGACCTGAATGCGTGTAGGAATCATCTGCTGGTCGGTGCTCATCTCGCCGAGAATCCACATAGCGTCCCAACCGCAGTAGAGGTAGCGGTAATTGGTGACCGCGCCGCCGAGGAGCTGGGATAGGTCGCGGGGATTGGTGAGGTCGATATTGTCGTCGGTGAGTTGGGAATAGACAGTCTCGCTGAGGTCGGTACAGCCGGTCGACATCATCACAGCGGCTCCGGCAACGACCGAAAGGAGAGTTGATTTTAATATCTTTTTCATGATTATTGCTGAAATTAGAAGTTAAGGTTAAGACCGATGGTAAAACTGCGGGTTGTGGGATACTTGTCGCGGTAGTCGACACCGGGGGTCATGTAGGCGTTGCTCACCTCGGGGTCGATGCCCGAGTAATTGGTGATGGTGAACAGGTTGGTGCCCGAAGCATAGACGCGCAGGCTGTTGATGTAGTTGCGCACGGCACCCTTGAACGGGATATTGTAGCCGAGAGTAGCGCTTGAGAGTTTCAGGAAGTCGCCGTTTTCGAGGTGGTTGCTGAAAAATCCCTGAGCCTGCGAGCTGTTCTGGCGCACCATTATCTGATTTCCGTTCTCGTCGAGGGCGGGACTGCCGTCAAGCTCGATGGCGGGGTGAAGATCGGCCGCGCTCTTGAGGCGGTTGTAGGCGATAGAGTTGTTCTCGTAGAATGCGCGCTGCACGTTGAGAATCTTGTAGCCGAACTGGCCGGTAAACTGGAGCGAGAGGTCAAAGTCGCGATAGCGGAAAGTGTGGCCCCAGCCGAAGTAAACCTTGGGCATACCGTTGCCGAGACGCTGACGGTTGGAGCGGTCGTTGAGGTTGGAGTTGAAAGGCTTGAGCGACCATCCGCCCTTGCCGTCCGATACCTCGACGAGCACGTTGCCTTCGCGGTCATATCCGCCGAATTTCAGTCCCCAGTAGTCGCCGAGACCCTTGCCGACCTCCATGCAGTGGGTGGGAACCGAGATGGGATCGTCGACACCGCCCCAGAGTTCTTGGAAGTTGTCGGTCTCGTAAAGGTCGTTGTTGAGGTTGACGAGTTTGTTCTTGTTGTGGGAGAGGGTGACGGTTGTTTCCCAAGAGAAATTGCGGGTCTGAACAGGGATGACGGTCAACATGAGCTCGACACCGGTGTTGCGCAT
>CAMWRO010000224.1 GCA_947176615.1 uncultured Porphyromonadaceae bacterium | reverse complement strand
GCGAGCGGCTTATGACGCAGATGCGCGATGCCTGCTGGTGGCGCGATGCCTGTCTGCTCTACTTCTCGCAATATTCGGGCCGTCCCATCCCCCTTGCCATCCCCCGTCCCGTCCACACTCTCGACGACATGCGCACCATCGACCTCGGCATCACCAATTTCGAGTCACCCACGCCTCAGTTGCTCAACAAGGCAAGGTGATTTGGAGGTCAGAGGGATGAGGTAAGTCAGAGGTCAGAGGGATGAGGTAAGTCAGAGGTCAGAGTTATGAGTGACGAGGTAATTAGTCTAATAGGTCTAATTAGACTAATTAGACCTATTAGACTAATTAGAATCTACCACCTCGTCACTCATAACTCTGACCTCTGACTTCCAAATTACCTCGTCACTCATAACTCTGACTTCTGACTTCTATTCCTCGGGTGGTAGCGGAGGATGTCGTCGCGCAGGCGGGTGCGGTCGATGTGGAGATAGAGTTGTGTCGTGGAGAGGTTTTCGTGGCCGAGCATCATCTGAATGGCGCGGAGATTGGCACCACCTTCAAGCAGGTGGGTGGCGAAAGAGTGGCGCAGGGTGTGTGGCGAGATTACGCGGTTGATTCCCGCAGCGTCGGCAAGCAGTCTGACGAGGGTGAAAATCATCTGACGTGTCAGGCGGTGGCCGCGACGGTTGAGGAACAGGATGTTTTCCTCGCCCGGCTTGATGTCGAGCAACTGACGGTCGGCGAGGTAGGCGTTGATTTCGTCAATGGAGTTCTGCGACATGGGCACCATGCGCTCCTTGTTGCCCTTGCCGGTGACGATGAGGTAGCCTTCGGTCATGAACACGCGTGAGATTTCGAGGTTGACAAGCTCGCTGACACGCAGTCCGCAGCCATAGAGGGTCTCGATGATGGCGCGGTTGCGCGTCGCCTCCTCCTTGAAGGGGTCGATGGCGGCAATCATAGCGTCGATTTCGTCAAGCGTGAGCACTTCGGGGAGATACATTCCCACTTTCGGGGTCTCCAGCATTGCCGCCGGGTCGTCATCCATGTAGTTTTCGAGCCGCATATAGCGGAAAAAGGTCCTCACGCCCGAGACTATGCGCGCCCGGGACCGCTCGGCGATGCCGAGGTCAATCAGTTCGCCGATGAACTGTCTGAGGTCGTCGGTTGTGGCCTCGGCGAGGGTTTTGCCGCTGTTTTCAAGGTAGCCGACGAGTTTTTCCACATCCATGCGGTAGTTGACAAGGGTGTTGGGCGACATCCCGCGCTCGACGAGCAGATAGCTCTCAAATGTGTCGAGCAGACGGTCGGTTGCAGGGAGCGTTCTCATAGGTCGACCTTGAAAAACTGTTTAGGGAGGTCGGGACGGGTTACAATGACGGCTGAATCGCGGTCGGCAAACACCATTCCGCGGGACATCAGTCTGATTGCCTCTTGGAGTATTGATTCGTTGTCGCGGCGGTTGCGCACGATGACGACCGCCCCAGTCGGCAGACAGCCTGATAGAAATGACAGCAGGGCGGTTGCGCCATCGCCTGCCTCGACGGAGTTTATGATGACAAACGGTGTGTGACCCCCGGCCTCTATTCTTGCGGCATAGAGACTGACCGCCTCGCGCAGAGCAGGGCGGCATGTCACACGGTCGCTGGTTATCTCCCCGGCATCGGCGGCGGTGACAATCCGGGTGCGCGAGTCGTGTAGCAGCAGTGCGGCTTTAACCCACTTTCCGCAATCCTTGTCACTGCCTGTCTCAAGCACCTCGCGGGGATTGAAACGGCAGGCGATACGGAACAGCAGCCGTGCCCGTTTTCTCTCCTTGCCGCTGACATCATCGAGTGCCGAGTAGCCATAGTAATGGTAACCGGTGTTGCGAATAACACCGGTTATGAAGTTGAACGCAAAGGGGGAGTGTACGCCATACCCCTTGTTGCGCCTCCAGTGAAAGATGCGTTTCCACCAAGCGGCCGCCATCAGGCTCGGGCGGTGTCCTTTCCGCACCCGGTGACAGCAAAGACGGCGGCGCAGATTGCCGCGATGTAGATGAGGATGACGGCGATTGTGGCCAAGGTGTCGGTCGTGTGGAGCGATTTCGGGTCAAAACGCATCTCGACGGTGTGGTCTCCGGCGGGGATGTTGAGGGCGCGCAACACATAGTTGACGCGGCCTATTTCGGCCGGTTTTCCGTCGATTGTCGCGGTCCATCCCCACGGGAAGAACACCTCGGAGAACACGGCCACTCCGCCGGCAGCCGAGCTGGCGCGGTAGGTGACGCGGTTGGGCGCGTAGGTGGTCTCGTAAATCGTATCGCCGGGAGCGACAGGCTTGGACGTGCCGAGGATGTCGCGGAAACGGCTGTCGGCCACGGCAGTAGTCGCGGGATTGATGACATCGAGCGCGGCCATCTCCTCGTCGGGGGTAGCGACATAGTCCACGCGGTCAACCCACCACGCGTTGCCGAGAGCCTCGGGATTGCGCAGCGGCTGTCCCTGCATGTCGACGATATAGCGGGCGTTGAGCATGTTGAGCACGTTCCAGTCGGCATCGGTCTCGCTGCCCCGGGAGAAGTTCCCGAGATGGCGGTCGATGAGGTCCTGATAGCGTGTCAGCTTGGCTGCATGGTAGCCGCCTACAGACTTGTGGTAGTAGGAGGGGTCGGCACTGTAAAAGCGCGGAATGTCCATCACGCGGTAGTTCATGGCCGTGTCGGCCAGTATCATGCGGTCAGCCTCGGTCATGGCTATGGGGGCCCCGGTCGTGAGCTGCTTGGGCACGAAGCTGTCGTGGTTGAGATAACGCTTGTTGACCATGAACAGGTCGCCGAGGATGAGGACTCCGGTCACGGCGGCGACAAGCACCCCGTTGAGACGGCGGCGGATATATAGCGCGAGGCACACGAATCCGATGGAGAGAATCAGCAGCGACCTGAGTGAGTCGGCGCTGACCATTCCATGCCGCAGCGATTCGACCAGCGAGTAGATGCGGGGACTCTGCAGGCTGAACGCGCCCACCTGCTTGGCATCGTAG
This sequence comes from uncultured Porphyromonadaceae bacterium, assembly GCA_947176615.1. Classification (GTDB taxonomy): domain Bacteria; phylum Bacteroidota; class Bacteroidia; order Bacteroidales; family Muribaculaceae; genus Duncaniella. Next base: position 2,121 of record CAMWRO010000224.1, on the reverse strand, counting down.
CCCTGTGACATGAGTGCCTGAGTCAGGTATGCGTCAATCTGACGGTCATTGTCGGTGATGACCGAGCCGAAGATACCCGGCGCGATGATGCCGAGGAGGCACACCGCCATCGACAGGCCGAAACACCATGCCATCGGCTTGAAAAAGCGTCCCGGCTCGGGGTCGGTAAAGAGTTTCTGCAATGCCATGACGGCAAGCAGCGGCATCGTGAACTCGGCGATGACAAGGATGCTCTCGACGGTGCGGAATTTGGCATACATCGGTGCGCAGGTCAGCATGATGTCGGTGAAGGTCATCGCGTGTCGGCCCCATGCGAGGCATATCGAGAAACATGTCAGCACGAGCAACGCCCATTTAAGCGGCCCCTTGACGATGACGCAGCCGAGGAGGAACAGTGCGAAAATCAGTGCCCCGACGTAGACAGGGCCGTTGGTGCCCTCCGGGTCGCCGAAGTACTGGCTCATGTAGTCGAGATACTGCGCCTCCATGCCGTCGATTTCACCCTTGGAGACCATTTCCTTGGTCTCGTCGAGCGACGACAGGTTCATCATCTTGAACGACCCTTTTTCAGGCTTGGCCGACGCGCCTCCCTTGACATTGGGGATGAGTAGCGAGAAAGTCTCGGACGGCTGGTAGCTGTACTGGGTGATATAGTCCTTGTCGAGACCGCCGGTCGACTCTCCGGCCGCGGCGGCGGGTTGGGTCAGCTCGCTGTGGCGGCCGCGCATTGTCTCCTTGGAGTACTCATAGGTGTTGTAAAGGCTCGGCAGATTGGCGGCTACGGCGAGGATGGCTGCTGCGGCGAGGGTGCCGGTCGCAATGCCCCACTGCCGCATTTTCTTCTCCTTCAGGGCCGAGACGAGGCAGGCGACCACTATCCCGAGGATGACAAAGAGGAAGTAGTAGGACATCTGCACATGGTTGGAGGCAATCTGCATCATCGCAAAGAGAGCCGCCAGCGCGCCTCCCGCGAGATAACGCCCGCGGTAGCAGAGGAGGATGCCTGCGATAGTGGGGGGGATATAGGCGAGGGTGACGAATTTCCAGATGTGGCCCGCCCCGATGATTATGACAAAGTAGGAGGAGAAACCGTAGGCCACGGCACCAATCAGCGCGACCCACCATCTCATCCTCATCGCAATCAGCAGGATGAAGAATCCCACCATCATCATCGCAATCAGCGACGAGGGTGAGGGGAGTCCGAGGCCCATGACGGTGTTGATCCACGAGAAAAGACGGCTCGACGGGTAGGAGGGAGAAATCTGGAACGTGGGCATTCCCGAAAAGAGCGAGTTGGTCCACCGGGTGACTTCGCCTGTCTCCTCGGCGTAGGCTTTGGCCTCCTGACCAATCGCCGCGCCCTGCTGCATGTCGTGCTGGCGCAGCACGTTCCCCTCCATCGCGTCGGGGTAGAAAAACGCTACCGCGATTGCGGCTATAATCACAAGCGCGCCGACAAACTGCCACAGCGACGCGCTTTTCAGAAAGTTCTTGAGCTTTTCCATAGGGTTATTCGGCGGGACGGAGTTCTACGGGGATGTCAGATGAGGCGGTTTTGGCCGAGTCGGCAGCCACGCTGTCGGTTTTGGCCGGAGCAGTAAGCTCGCCGCCGCGGATAGCGTCATACTCGGTCAGGCGGCTGCGGAAATCCTCGGCGATAGAGTCGATGTTGACCGCCGGGTTTAGCTGCCGGGCCTTTTCAAACGCCGCTTTCATGTCGCGCGGGTTTATGCCGACGGCGATGTCATACACGTCGACAAACTTGCGCAGGGTCTCCAAGTCGCGCTGGCGATGTTTCTCCTTGACAGCCTTGTTGTGTACCTCCATGAAAGCCACCAGCACGGCGACAGTCTCCTCGGGGGTGAGGTCGTCGACATAGAGTGACATGCTGTCGGCGAGTTCCGACGCTGTGCCGAGATTTCCGGCCGAGAGAGCGTCGGCCAACTGGTTGTTCTGCTGTTCCACGACCTCGACAGGTTTTTCCGACTCGGTGTTTTTCTTCCCGCAGGCAGCCGCGAAGGCAACGAGCAGGCAGGCGGCTAAAACTGGCAATATATTTTTCATTGATTTCTATTTTTGCTTGTATTTAACTCACAAAGATACAAATAATCTTCTATATAC
>CAMWRO010000223.1 GCA_947176615.1 uncultured Porphyromonadaceae bacterium | reverse complement strand
CTCGCGGCCCTCGGCACACGCCGGCACGACATATTCTCGCGGTTGCCCGGCAACAACGGGGGGTCCCGCCCCATCCAGCCTTATATCACAGGCTCGCCCGAGTCGGCGGTGACCTTGTCGGGACAGCTGCTCGAAGAAGGGTTCAAAGTGCTCCCCATCCGCACCCCGACAGTTCCTCCCGGCACCGACCGCCTGCGCATCAGCCTGAGCGCGGCACTCTCCACCACCGACATTGACTCTCTCGGAAACGCATTGACACGACTCACCACATGCAACTGAAACTTACGCATACCGCCGCAGGGAACACCCGCCTGCTCCTCCTCTTTGCCGGATGGGGAACCGACCCGTCGCTCTATTCCCCGCCGGGAGTGGAAGGATATGACATGATGGTCGCTTGGGACTATACCGACACAGCCATTGACACTGCCGCGATCAGCCGCTATGACGAAATCGCCGTCATCGGCTACTCTTTCGGCGTCACGGCGGCAAGCACCTTTCTAAACGACTTCCCGCAGCTACCCGTCACGGCCCGCATCGCGGTCAACGGGACATGCCATCCGGTCGATGACACGCGCGGGATTCCGCGGGCAATCTTCGACGGCACTCTTGCGGGACTCAATCCCCGGTCGCTCGCCAAGTTCTACCGCCGCATGGCCGGGAGCGGAAAACTCTACGAGGAGATACTTCCGTGTCTCCCGCCGGCCCCCGATACCGACTCGCTGAAAGCGCAGCTTGAGGCAATCGGCAGCCGCGGCAGCGTAACCGCCGACTGGGACATGGCTATAGTGAGCGACAACGACCTTATCATCCCCACCGAGAACCAGCTCAGGGCATGGCGCGAAGCCGACGTGCCGGTCAAGGTCATCGCCGGAGGCCATCTGCCTGACTTTTCAAGCATTTTCCGCACCGTGCTGACCGACAAAGACCTTGTGGCAAGCCGGTTCTCAGGAGCAATCGCCACCTACGACCGAGCGGCATCGATTCAGCGACACATTGCCGGACGGCTCGTCGAGCTGTGGAACCCCGGCCCTGAAGAAAGCCTCGACATACTCGAAATCGGCTGCGGGACAGGGATGTCCACGCGCCTGTATCTCGACCGCGTCACCCCCCGCTCACTGCGGCTGTGGGACCTCTCCCCCGCCCCGTCGCTACCCGCTGTCGCCGAGGTCACGGCCTGCGATGCCGAGGTGGCGGTAACGTCGTTGCCCGGCGAATCGCTCGACGTGGTTTTCTCCTCATCGACCATCCAGTGGTTCAACTCTCCCGGCACGTTCCTCCGACGATGCGCCGATGCCCTGCGCCCGGGCGGGAAAATGGTTGTATCCACATTCGGCCCCGAGACATTCCGCACACTCCACTCGCTGACCGGCATCACCCCGTCCTACCTCGACGTCAACGACCTGCGCCGCATCGTGCCGCGACAGACCGACATCATCGCCATTACCGACGAAACGGTCAGCATCACCTTTGACTCGGCCGCCGACATGATGCGCCACATCCGCGCCACCGGCGTCAACGCCCTTGCCTCGACAGGCACAGTCGCCGCCTCGCGACGCATCCTCAACGACTACCCGCGTCAAGAAGACGGCAGCGTAAGCCTCACATATCAACCTATCTACATCATTCTGCAAAAACGAAAGATATGAGCGAAAGATATTTCATCTCGGGAATCGACACCGACGCCGGAAAAAGCTATGTCACCGGCTGGCTTGCCCGGCAATACATGGACCGCGGACTGACCGTCGCGACTCAGAAGTTCATTCAGACGGGCAACGACCTCTACTCCGAGGACATCGAGCTGCACCGCGCTGTCATGGGTACAGGCATGCTCCCCGAGGACACCGACCACACCACCGCGCCGGTCATATTTTCCTATCCCGCGTCGGCACAGCTTGCCGCCCGCATCGACAACCGCGAGATTGACCTCGCCGCCATCGACCGCTCGACCGAAATTCTCGCGTCGCGCTACGATGTCGTGCTTGTCGAGGGAGCCGGTGGACTCATGGTGCCGGTCACCGACGATTTCCTCACCATCGACTATGTCACCACGCGCAATCTCCCGCTCATGCTCGTCACCAACGGCGTCCTCGGCTCCATAAACCACACCATCCTCTCCCTTGAAGCTATCGCCGCCCGCGGCATAGAGCTTAAAGCTCTTGTCTACAACGAGCATTTCGACTCTGACCCCATAATCGCCGACGATACGCGCGGATTCCTGTCGCGCTACCTCCGACGCCATTTTCCACATGCCGAGATGATATTTGTGCCGTCGTTTGAGATAAAAAAGATTAAATAAATTTAATATATCGACTTTTTTCTTGACAGATTTGTAACAACTCGATAATATTGATTATATTTGTCGAAATTTGTGCGACAACTTGACGAGTCACCGTAAACGAGGCGCCTCGCAATAACTAAAAAAAGTAATGGATATAACCCCTTATAGCATCTCTATTTCCAAGCAACAGCTATCCCAGCTCCCGACTGTCGAGTTTCCGGGAGCGATAACCGTGCTTGAGAATGTCGACGGAGCTATCCGGGCCCTCGAGTATCTGTCGACTCAGGATACAGTGGGATTTGACACCGAAACAAAACCAAACTTCCGCAAAGGACAGACCAATACCGTTTCCCTCATCCAGATTTCCACCCTCGACCACTCTTTCCTGTTCCGCCTCAACAAACTCGGTTTCCTTCCCGAGCTGAAACAATTCATCGAGAATGAAAACGTAGTCAAGGTGGGCCTCTCGCTCAAAGACGATTTCCACGTCCTGCACCGGCTGACCGATTTCGAGCCTCATAGCTTTGTCGACCTGCAGAACGTCGTCAAATCCTTCCACATAATCGATTCAAGCCTACAGAAAATTTACGGCATCATCTTTAAAGGCCGCATATCCAAGAGCCAGCGGCTCAGCAACTGGGAGGCATCGGAACTGACATCGGGACAACAGGCTTATGCCTCGATCGACGCGTGGGCATGTCTCCGCATCTACAACCATCTGCGCGACGGACTGTTTGAACCCGCCACGTCTCCCTACATAGTCATCCCCGAAGAACCATCGGAAAAATCGTCGGAAACCGTTACAACTCAATAACACATCATATCTATACACCCCTGTCTCCCCAATCCCCTTTTTTACCTTGCCATGAAAGTCAAAAGATCCACATTGATTCCGGCCATCCTGCTCGTCTACCTCGCCGTCATGAGCTACATAGGATTTCCCGAATATCAGGCCGGGCACTATCTATATTACTTCGGGGTAATCGGCTTCACACTGCTGATTATCGGAATCCTCCACATCTTTCTTAAAAAGCGCGAGCGCCTTCATGCCGAGCGTGAACGGCAGCGCAAAGGCTGAAAACCATCGTAAAAGGGAAAAGTAAAGGGTGAAGATGCATTATCTTCACCCCGATGCGACATGTATTTTACCCTGCTCCTTTCACCGCGACTCACAAAAACAGCATCCACCCGATGGAGAAGGAGCGGAAACGCGGGGAGCCGTAGCCTTGCAGTATCGTCTGCGTGGAATAACGGCAGTAGATATTGGCCCAGCCGTTCAGCGACAGCGCGCCGAAAAGGTCGACCGTAAACCTGCGCTGATGCACTCCCGAGTTGTATTCCTCCATGTCGTTCCCCTCGGCATCGCGCCACTTTGTGCGCAGCGAGGCATGGGAATTCCAGTTGAGGACGGGGCCGACAACGATTTTAGGCTGAAATCCCGAGATGCGGAACGGCAGGTGCTGATGGTAAAGTATCGGAAACTGCAGGCTGAACACTTTCAGACGGGAGTTGCGCGGCTGTGCGTCGGCGGGATACGAACCCCAAGTCACGCCGCCTTGGCCGTTGGGTTGCAGGCGCGTGTCGGTGGTGACCTTGTAGTTGCGCCAGTCCACACCGATGCCGGCCGAGACTCCGAGAGACCGGGAGGTATATCTCACCGCGAGAATGTGGAGCCATGATATTTCAAACGATTTCTCCCATTCGAGGCCCATCGCCTGTGGGGCACCGGGCGCGTTGACCATTCCAAGTCCCAAACCGCCGGTGACGAGATCCCAGTGATGAATCTTGCCGCGGCGTGGCCTGTTGCCGGCAAGACTGAAAGGATACCATCGCGTCTCCTGCCGGGCCTTGACACGGGCTCCGGCGGGATATCCTTGAAAATAAGATGATTCGTAACCGCTGTTACCGTCGATACCCGACACGGTAACACGCATCCCCTCGGGCGACTCGGTGATTGACACCGACGCGGGATTGCTGACTGACATGACTGTATCGACAGGCTCGCCGGCACTGGCGGCGAAAGCCGTGAGAGCCATAACGGCGGCTGTTGCTATGTGATATATGCGGTTCATTATAGTGAAAAATGAAGGGTGAAGACAATACCTTTTTATTTATTATCTGTTATTTGTTATCTGTTATCTGTTAAAAGTTTAGCGTCAGACCGATGGAAAAAGATTTGGCTTCGGGGCCATAGGGATGGCGCATCACTGACATGGGCGAATAGCGGAAGTAGAACCCTAAGTCACGGTTAAACCCGACAATGGCTGTATAATCGACTGTAAGCAGCCTCTGGTGCAGCCCCTTGTAGTTGCTCGACATCCGCGTGTTGTCATCGGTGTAATATTGGGAAAACGCCCGGGTGTAGGTGTTGAAATTGGCATTGGCACCCACCGAGACATAGAGTTTGCGGTAAATGCGCTGGGTTATCATCAGCGGGACACAGAAAGTGGCTGTCATCACTCGCGACTTGTCGGCGCGCTCACCCTCGGCCATCGGGACAAGCAGAAGGTTCTCGCCCTGTTTCACATAGCGGTAGCCGTCTTGGGCGCAGTACTGGCTGAAACGGATACCGAGGCCGAGGCTCAATTCCGGGCCGCGGAGCCACGGGGAGTAGGACACGCCGGCCATCTCGCCTATGCCGCACTCAAACGAGTTTTTCATCCCCGGGTCGGCATCAAAACGGAACATCCATCCCCAGTAAATGTTTCGGATGAACACATAGTCGAAACGGGCGGCGCGGTGTCGGCGCGGCTTGGTGAACGGAAAGAAGAACTCGGCATCATCGTCAGCGCAGTCGGAATTCTGCAGAATGATGTGTTCGGGATTCCAATCGTCGTCACTGGAGGGGACACTGTCGGCC
>CAMWRO010000222.1 GCA_947176615.1 uncultured Porphyromonadaceae bacterium | reverse complement strand
ATCCGACTCGCGTAAACGGGCTTTGGATTCACATTTGTTTTTAAACAACCTCTTAGAGGGTGTTTCATAAATCACTTGCAAAAAACAAGGAGAGACGCCGGCTTATCAGCGGCCGGTGCCGAAACGGGAGGTATCGGCGGATGATTCCTTGGGTTTGAAACCGTTGAACCGCCACACAAACGAGAGCGTGAGACTTCGCATCATGTCATGGACCCTCATCACATAATCCTGACCTGCATGGTCGATGGTCAGCTTAGGTTTCCATGTGTTAAAAATGTCATTGATTTTTAAATCCAGTTCGCAACAACGCGCCTTGCCAAACTGCCACTTTGCCCCGGCATCGATTTTCCACAAAGAATTGAATTTTCCGGAACCCTGTATCTGCCCTGTTACATAGGAGGCATCCAGTGACAGTGAAACCGGACAGGAACCGGAGACTTTCACAGTATTGTTCAATGACCCATAAAACGACCAGCGACGGTTGTCAAAACCGATGTCATGGAAACGGGTCGCTTTTTCCTGTTTGCGCATAATGTTGACCACTGCGATGGAATTAAACATGCTGCCGATGTCAACCGGCGCGTGTAACTGAAGACCATAGGTGCGCGAAAAGTCAAGGTTGACGGTCTGAAAGAGCAATTGCAGTTGGTCCGGGAGCTGATAAGGGAGTTGGACGGCATATTTATCGGCATACAGGAGGTAGAGTGTCGCGACATATTTCTGACGCAGAATATAGCTAAACTGCCCCGAGTAATTGATATAGGGTTGCAATGCCGGATTACCCTTTATCATGGAATAATCATTGATGTGGGCCGTGCCGCCATGAAGTTCCCAATATTGTGGATAGACACGCTGAGAAGTGAAATTCAGCTGAAATATACCGGCAGGGGTTCTATAATAGGTCGCACCGAGCTGCGGTACAAAGTTCCAGTTATGCTGATAATCATTGTGAAAATATTCGGCCTTTGCCGAGACGTTGAACGAGAGTCCGCAGTCCAGCGATGCCTGTAGTCCGACATAGCCATCGGCCACATCCTCTTTCAGCACATTGTCAAAACCCTCTTGCTCAGGAAGCTCATAATGTTGACGGCTGTAATCGTCGGAATGCCGGTACTCCACGCCATAGTTCAACTGACATTTGCCAAACTGACGCTGACGGTCGACATAGAGATGATAGCAGTCTATAGATTGCCGATTAACAGCATTAACCATCGGGACACCGCTCTTGGAAAGCCTCTGTTGACGATGCTCGCGGTAACCTGTATAATCACCGCCGACCGTGAGTCCAAACGGCGCGTCATATCGCAGGGCGACATTGTGATAGCCGGTCGGCGAAAGATATGAATAGCGGTTTACATATTCGCCTAATGTCCCTGTTGAGAGGCTTTTGTTTTCAGCATCGGTGTTTATCTGTCCGTTATAGGTCAGTTTTAGCTTTTTATAAGAGGCCGAGGCATACAGGAGACTGGAAAGATTACGGCCTAACTGACGCATGTCGTCGTCAATCGTCACACGTTTCCCGTCGACAAGATGCCGTGAAACAGTTTCCTGTCGATTCCATGTCTTGCTGCGGGAGAGAGACCAGTTGACATCAAATGTCCAGTCGCTCACGGCATAAGTTGCCGCCAATGTTCCGTTATAGGATGGATAACGTGCCTGAGTGTAACCGAGCATAGCCTGCCCGCTCAACCCGTCAATCGCGCGGGGCGTTTTAAGCACAATGTTTATCACCGCACCGCTGACATGATATTTAGCCGGGGCGGAATACATGACTTCCACATTCTTCAACCGGTCAACAGGTAGGGAATAAAGCAACTGATACAAATTCTGCACAGGCATATTGACAAGCTCGCCATTAAGAATGATTGTGACTCCCGCTGCCCCGTTAAGTCCAATCATACCGTCATTGCTGACCACTCCCGGCAGATAGCCGAGCGCATCGAGAATATTTGTCACAGGCTTGTCAGCAACTATCGCCGGAAGGTCGACAACAAGGACTCCGTCATGCCCTTTGAGCCGAGGTTTCTCAGCCTTTATCACCACCTCGTCAAGCATCTGTGTACCTATGCTGTCTTCTACCTCGGTCTGCGCGAAAGCAGTCGCGCTCGACAATGCCATGAACAATAACAACTTTTTCATATCGTTTCTTTTTGGCACAAAATTACTACCAGCCACTCCCCTATTCCCACTCATTCTCCTTATTTAGCCTTAACCGCTCCCTTATTTAGTCTTAAACCGTGATAGATTAGCCGGATAATTGAGTAACTTTGTCGATATGAAACGATTCAAAAAAGTATCGGCTGCTTTTATCATTGCCATTGCGGTGATTTTCTGCTGCAATGTCTATTATCTTGCCTCTCTCTATATTTCTATCAGAAACAATGTGGAAAGAGAGGTGATGACCGCACTGGCCGATGCCGACCTTGACGAGTTGTGGATACGCGCCGACTGTGCCCAAGGGATGACGAGCGCGCAGATATATGAAGAACAGGAAAACACCGAAACAAAACGACACGGCGAACTTAGTGCCGGAAAAGATTCATCGGGGAACCTTGTCGCAACTACACGGTATGCCGACGGGACTGAGGAAACCAAAACTCTTGTTAAGGAAGACGGGCAGTCCTATAACAACCTGTTTGCTCAAGCAATAGGGAGGCAATTTCATGCAGTAATCGACCCGTATCTTGAAGTTGACCTGACAGTGATGGACAGCGTTCTGCTCCGGCGACTGAATGACCGTTTCATTTATCCCGAATTTGTCTCAACCGAGATAATCGAAGGAGACGGCAAAGTGATAGTCAGCAATCCAAAATATAAAACAGGTAACTACGATGAATTTACCTATTGTTTCAATCCTGAGGCAAACCGGTCATACCGCGTTTACATCACTTCGCTGACAAGGCATATATTTTCAGAAATGGCGGGTGTGATTGTGACTGTCTTTCTGCTCATGGCAGCGTTCTCACTCGCTTTCGGCTATCTGTTCCGCACGGTTTCAAGGCTGAGGACAATCGAGGAGATGAAAGATGATTTTGTCAACAACATGACACATGAGCTTAAAACGCCGATTTCCATCGCCTATTCGGCCAATGACGCGCTTCTCCATTATGACACGGCCAATGACCCTGCCAAAAAGGAAACATATCTTACAATTGCCAACAAACAGCTGAAACGGCTCGGGGAACTTGTGGAAAACATCCTCGCCATGAGCATGGAGCGCCGCAAAACCATGCAACTCAGACCCGAGACCATCCATCTCTCCCCGTTCATCAACGAGATAGCCGCAGCACAGCGGATGAGGGGCGAAAAAGAGATAACGATTGATGTCGAAACATCCGAGGAGACTACCGTATATGCCGACAAGACACATCTTGCCAACATTCTGAATAATCTTATCGACAATTCGATAAAATATTCGGGTGACAGCGTCAGAATCACCGTGAAATGTGACGGCAACGGCATTGCAGTATCAGACAACGGAATCGGTATCCCTGCAAAGTCGATTCCGTTTCTATTCAACAAATTCTACCGAGTACCCCACGGCAACCGCCAAGACACAAGGGGTTACGGCATAGGACTCTATTATGTAAAGTGCATGGCGGAGAAAATGGGATGGACTGTCGCAGTCAGAAGCTCGGCGGGAAAAGGCTCCACGTTTTTTATTGATTTCTGCAAAGATGAAGGGTAAGATATTATTTGTCGAGGACGAGGCCGACCTCTCGTTGATCGTCACCGAGACGCTCAGGAATGAAGGCTATGAAGTGGTCACGGCTGTTGACGGCATCGACGGACTGTGCAAATTCAAAACCGACACGGTCGACATTGTCGTTGCCGATGTCATGATGCCAAGAATGGACGGATTTTCGATGGCGAAAGAAATCAGAAAAATATCACCATCGATTCCGCTGCTTTTCCTCACGGCCAAAAGCCGGGTTGAAGATGTGGAGGAAGGGTTTGAAATCGGAGCAAACGATTATCTGAAAAAGCCGTTTGAACTGCGCGAGCTTATAGTGAGAATAAAGGCGTTGTTACGGCAGCACGGCATCTGTCGCGATGAGGACAAGCGCTTTGAGATAGGCCGTTATACATTCAATGTTGCCACGCAGACATTAAAATTTGATGAGAATGAAACCGTGCTGTCCCATTTTGAGTCCAAAATTCTTGAATATCTCGCGCTAAGCCTCGGAAAGACCGTGGATGCGTCGGAACTGATGATAGCTGTGTGGAATAGAGATGACCCGAGCAACCGCAACTCGCTGCACGGCTATATCCACAAACTGCGGCGTGTCCTGCGCCATGACCGGGCAATATCAATCATCAACCAACGAGGGTTCGGTTACATGCTCACGGTGCGCCGTTAACAAAAAACACTTGATAATTGTTGTAGTTGTTGAATTAATTGCTACATTTGCAGCTGAAACCCATAATGAAACAGACATGGATAATGAATTAGACTGGGGCAACCTCTCATTCGGGTATGTTCCAACCGATTACAACGTAAGATGTTATTACCGTGACGGCAAATGGGGTGAAATCGAGGTTTCCTCATCGCCGACAATGGATATTCACATCGCCGCAAGCGGCCTGCACTATGGTCAGGAGATTTTTGAGGGTCTGAAGGCATTCCGCGGCAAGGATGGCAAAATCAGGATTTTCCGTCTTGAAGAAAACGCGCGCCGCATCGCCGACTCGGCCCGCGGCCTGATGATGGCCCCGATTCCCGAAGATCTGTTCCGCGAAATGGTTCTGAAAGTCGTGAAACTCAACGAGCGTTTCGTTCCGCCTTACGGGAGCGGTGCCTCGCTTTATATCCGTCCGCTCGAAGTGGGCATCTCGCCGCAAATCGGCGTGAAGCCGGGCAAAGAATATGCGTTCATCATCCTCGTCACTCCTGTAGGTCCATATTTCAAAACAGGATTCAAGCCGAGCAACATCTGCATCATGCGCGAGTATGACCGCGTGGCGCCGCGTGGCACCGGCCGATGGAAATGTGGCGGCAACTATGCCGCAAGCCTTTCGGCAGGAGAACATGCCCACGAGCTCGGCTACTCGGCGGTGCTCTACCTCGACCCGCGCGAAAAGAAATATCTCGACGAGTGCGGCCCGGCCAATTTCTTTGCAATCAAGGATGGCAAATATATAAC
>CAMWRO010000221.1 GCA_947176615.1 uncultured Porphyromonadaceae bacterium | reverse complement strand
ACACGGCCCGAGCGGCTGAAGGGTACATGTTTAGTCCCCGCGGGGTCGGGTTCAAGAGGGATGTCGAGGGGAAGGGTCGTTATCGGCAAGGAGCTTGTGACGGTCAGTTTCAGCTCGGTGGGAAGTATATCGATGTGGAATTTCAGCGGAGCGGGTGTGTCGTTGACAATCCGCAGGTCTTTGAATCCGTAAAAGACGGTCGCGTCAGTGCCGAGAGGAGCGAAACGTGTCTCATCGGTATAAAGGTCGACGGAGTGATTGTGGCGCTCGGTCACTTTCCATCCGGCCAGCAGTGCGGCGTGGTGGATTATGCCTGAAATCTGACACAGTCCCCCTCCGCGGTCGGTTGTGGCGACTCCGGCGCGGATGCTGCGGCCCTCCATGAACCGCGATGGGTCGTTGGGGTTGCCGACGATGCGCCAGAACGAGAAGGTTTCGTCGGGCATGACGGTGACCCGGTTGATGAGCCGGGCAGCCTCGCGCAGATTGTGTTTTTTGGCCTCGAGGGTGGGTGACGGCATGAACGGTTGGGTCAATACAAGGGAGTGGGGCATGGCAGTACCTGTGTCGCGTTTCCGGGCAAAACATGAGGGGCCGAGCGCGTCACGGAACCGTGTCGCGGCCATGCGCAGTGTTGATTTCAGGGCGAGAAGATTCATTGTCGGGTGAGTTCTACAACAAGATAGGAACTGTATTCTTTCAGTGGCGAGCGGGTGAGGAAAGAGTCGATACCACGCATGAACCGGCGCATAAAGGATGGCAGGCGGTGGACTGGGAGCATCATTATGCCTCCGCTGCGCGCGAGGGTGAAACCATTGTCGACGGCAAGAGCCGCAACAGAGGCGAGGGACATCGACGTGTCACCGTGCCATCCCGAAGGAGGACGGCGCACGAGGCGGCGGCGCAGGCTTGATGGGATGTCGAAAATCAGCCGTCCGCCCGGGTGCAGGAGCCGGTGAGCCTCGGCAAGTATTCCTCTTATTTCGCCGATGTCAAGGTGCATCATCAGATGAAAGGAGTAGACGGTTGAAAACTCGCCGTCGGCAAACGGAGTGGCGTTTCCAAGCGCGTGTTCAAGACGCATCGCGGGGTGTTTCGTGCGGGCGATTTCAAGCATTTCGCCGCTCGCATCGACTCCGGCAGTGGCAAAGTCGAGCAACCGTCCTGTGCCACAGGCGATTTCAAGGGTCTTCTCCCCCTCGTCTCCGACTTTCCATCTTCTTAGCAGCTGCCGCTCCTGCGTGTCGATATACTGTCCGTAGGAGTTGCCGAATCGGTCATCGTCATATTGCCGCGCAATGCGGTCGTAATAATCAATAACTTGGTTCATTTCTTGGATAAGATTACAGAGGTGTCGTTGAACAGAGCGGCCGCGTCGAGGACGGCAAGCAGTTCGGCCCAATGGGAAAGAGGCACGATGTTGGATTTTAATTGAACGCGTGACTGGATGACGAGGTCGCCGTTGTCGTTGAGGTGAGCGTCGGAATAGAACATGCCCGCGAGGTTTATGACCTTGCTGCTGAGAGCGGCAATGGATTCCGGACTGACGGAATATCCCTCGGGAATGTGGAGCGTCACGATGTAGGAATCCTGAATCGGAACCGTCAGCATTGCGTCAAACGACCGTTCACGGTCTTTGCCTTCGAGTCGCGGGTTGCGGCCGAAGATGCGGCCGATGTTTACATTGTAGTCATTTCCGAGGCGTGACACAAGGCCGTCCATCACGCAGTCGACATTGTACTCTATGGCTTCCTCTCCCGGCATGTTTCCGCGCGACAGAATCTCGACCTTTTCGATTGATTCGGGCCGTGTCCCCATAGATTCTTCAATCCAGTCAAACATATCTTTCCTGATTTCCTTCTGTCTTCCTTCAGAGTCGCGCCGGGTCGACTTTACACGTTTATCTTCGGGGATTTCAAGGAATTCTTCAGCATGCATTATCCACTCGTCGGGAGTGGTTATGCCCGCGACGTTATGTTTCTGTGACCCGCGGAGTTTCATGTTGTGGGACAGTCTTAGACGGTCGTCATCGTCAATTGTGACGTCGGTGGAGAGGACAGTCGAGTTTCCTGTGTGTTTCAGACTTTTCACGTTGAATATTGCCGGCTGTTTTGACGGGTCTGTTTTATCTCCCAGAGCCGGGAATGCGGCAATCATTTCACCCTGATAAATACCGGCCGGCTCTCCGGGTTGATGGTTCAGCAGAAGTTGCGGAGAGAAAATTGTCTCTCCGTAAACCGCCACATAGTCAGGGTCGCTCCACGAGATGATTTCGTTGACCGGAACGTCGCTGCGGGAGTTGATGATTCCTATGCCGAGAGCGTCGGGATACTCGATTTTCAGTTTTTTGAGCATGTCGCAGAACATTACGGCACCGAGGCGGTCGCCAATTTTGTGACGGTCATTGTTGATTACGGCATAGTTGAATGCTATCCATGCCACGGCGGCGAGCCTGTCGTCGGTCAGGTCGGGATGGTTTTTCTGATAGTCTTTGACGAGTTTTATGGCACGTCCCGGAATCGAGTTGTCATATTTTGTTGCTTTGAGCATGTTGGCGACATCGGTATAATAAGTGCCGGCGGGGAGATTTCCGTACAGACCTCCGGCGCGTGCCGAGCGCGGACGGAAAATCATTGATGTGTTGTTAAGGAAGTTCATGCGGATGAATGGTATTTGCCGCTTTATCGAGGTGAATACCCCGATGTTGACCGCCGGAATGTTGATGATGTGGAGGTTAAAGGTGTTGTATCCACGCTCGTTTACTTCGCGGTATAGGAGCGGGGCACCGTTGTAGGAGCGATATTCGATTGTCAGGTCGGGGTTGAATTCCCCTTTTACCAAGAGATTCAGCATGGGATAGCTGCCCACCACATCAATATCGACTGAGGGGAGGTTGAATTCCTCAAGCCATTCTTCGGTATAATAGTAGTATTCGAGAACGTCGCCAACCGACAGGCCGGGGACAGCAATCTTGAACTTGCGGTTGTCGTCTCCCTTCTTGCCGTCGCCTATGGAGAACGCATCTTTTATATTGACGACGGTAACGGTGCCGTCGGGTTTGTGTACTTTTGCGCCCCATGCCTTTTCGATTCCAAGCATCGGGAGCTTCCCTTTGAGGCGGAACGACTCGCGGTCTCCAAATTCAAAGTCGGAAAATCGTTCCACTGCGCTTTGGTCAAGCATCTTGACCATTACGCGGCGGATTTTGTCGCGTGTCATGCGGTTGGTTTTGCCGGTGGCTTTCAATGCTGACTGTTGAATCTCACGGTCAACCTTGATGTCGAGGTAGTCGGCGATAATCACCGCCGAGGCTCCGTCGGCGACCGAATCGGGAA
Organism: uncultured Porphyromonadaceae bacterium; assembly: GCA_947176615.1. Lineage (GTDB taxonomy): Bacteria > Bacteroidota > Bacteroidia > Bacteroidales > Muribaculaceae > Duncaniella. Next base: position 1,811 of record CAMWRO010000221.1, on the reverse strand, counting down.
TTTCAGTGCGGGGGTTGAATTCTGGAATTTCCATCGACCATACCTTCTCGTCGGCTTTGTGGAAAAACTTTTCGTTAAGAGCCATAGCCGGTATTGCGGCCGCAATGGCTATGAGGATAATCAGTGCTCGGTATTTCATAGCGGTTACTGTTTTATGAGTGCAATCTGTGTGTTAGAGATGTTAATCATGTCGCGCAATGCCTTGTTCCATTCCGGGACGGCGCCGAGTGATGCTTCGGTTTCACCGGTATTGACCTCGGCGGTGCACCTGATGCCGTCAGGGGTGGATTCGGTCATTACCCACCCCTTGAACCACCGGGAATCAATCTTTTTGCATCCCTCTGTCGCGGGGTCGATTTTATAGCCTTCAGGAACGGCAACGTCGATAGAGGCTGTCATCTTGAATCCCGATGTCAGCCTGATGCCCTTTGAGCGTCCTTTTTCGGCAACAGGTTTTAGAGTGATGTTGCGTAACGGACGCAGGTCAAGATACATTTTGCCGTCGACCATGCTGACAGCTTTTTTCTCGACCACGTCAGCTGTCAGGCAGGTTTCGGATGCATCGGGAGCTACATCTGCAACAGAGATGTTTCCCCATTCGACAGTGCGTTTTGGCGGGGTGAGATAGGCGCGGACAAAGTCGTCGCGACGTGATGCGTCACGTCCGTTACAGGCATTTTCAAATGCGTAGCGATAGACTCCGCTAAGCCGGTGCTCAACAGTGCCGGTAATGTCGGTTCCATTTATCCGGAATGATGCGTTGAAACTGTACCTGTCGCTGCCGATAGCGTTTTCGGGTACGCGGGATATGATAAAATTGTCGCCGTCCTCGATGATGACCTGTCGGCCTGTTATGCCGGGTGTATAGTACCCCCGTGGGCAGTAGGATGCCGTACCGTCGAGGTAGAGAATGGTGTCGGGGAGGACAGCGGCGGCAATCATGTGGTTTCCGGATGCCACGGAAGGGATTTCGGTCCAGTCGGTATCGACACGGCCGGCTGTCCCTATCCACGCGAGCCGGCCGTCAATACCCACACTGCGGAGCATGGCCTTGATAAGGTTGGCCGAGCCTTTGCAGTCGCCGTAGCGTTTTTGGAATACTGCCGATGCGTGGTCGGGGCGGAATGCGTATTCTCCGTGTTCAACGGCAAGATAGCGTATATTGAGCCTGACCCAGCAGGCAATTGCTGCAGCTCGGTCAAAGTCGTTGTCAAGGCCGTCGACAATGGCGGCAGCCTGTGCCGCGAGGGGAGCAGTGTCGCCGTTATCGGGCAAAATTGTCCCGTGCATGAAAGAATACAGCTCGGCTACATTGCGGAAAAGGCCGGTAATCATCAGTTTGGGTGACGAGATGGAGGGTGACGGTGCCAGCGGTTCGTTTTTTGATCCATTGCGTGAAACGAGTTCGACGATATAGGTCACGTCACCGTTGCCGCTGATTTCGCGCTGCAGGTTGACACCTTCAGGCAGATACATGGGTGTTATGGTTATCGCTTCGGAGAGTTTTGACGGCACATTGATTTCATAGCGGGCGTTTTCGGTGTAGTAGGGTGAGGTGAGCATTATTTCGCAGAATTGCTCGGGAGTCTTGTAGGTGCGCTCCATGACTGCACGGGCCTCTTTATTCTTTTTAAGCGGAACTTTCAGATAGCAGACCCGGGAGCCGTCATAGAAAAGGTCGTCGCTTTCCCATGCGCGGTATTGCGGCTTGGCACCCGGAGCCGATGCCTTGTCGACCGAGATGTCATTGTTGAAAAATGTCACCGCAAGAGCGGTCGCGTCGGCACGGCGGGCAAGGAATGTCTTGGGGT
>CAMWRO010000220.1 GCA_947176615.1 uncultured Porphyromonadaceae bacterium | reverse complement strand
AATCCGACGCGTGTAAACGGGCTTTGGATTTATCATTTGTTATGAAACACCCTCTTAACGTTTTTGCCGCAGGAGATGAAACGCGAAAAGATGGGCACGATTGCCTAAAGATTGAGCTGTCTCCTCAAATATTACGGCCATATTTTTTGCATTGTGACGGAAATTTTTGTAACTTTGCAGAGAAATCCCGCGCATGTGGCGTAATTGGTAGCCGCGTTAGACTTAGGATCTAATGTCTCAGGACGTGGGGGTTCGAGTCCCTTCATGCGCACCCCTTGAAGCCAGTCATCTGTCGGTCAGTTGACTGGCTTTTCTGATTTTTAACAGCCTCAAAACCCTGACTCAATGAGTGATGATGAAGATGTAGTACCGGTTGAACACGGTGACGGGGAGGAGACTCCGCGTCAGATTGAAAAGTTTGATCCCCGGATTATTGTTGACACGAGCAACGACGTGGTCAAGCATCAGTTGCGCGGCATGTTCCAGAGCTGGTTTCTGGACTATGCGAGCTATGTGATTCTTGAACGCGCGGTGCCCCATGTCGATGACGGTCTCAAGCCGGTGCAGAGGCGCATCCTCCACTCGATGAAAATGCTTGACGACGGGCGTTTCAACAAGGTGGCCAACATCGTGGGAAACACCATGCAGTTCCACCCCCACGGCGACGCGTCAATCTACGAGGCCCTCGTGCAGCTCGGTCAGAAAGACCTCCTTGTCGAGACTCAGGGAAACTGGGGCAACATCCTGACCGGCGCGTCGGCTGCTGCCGGACGTTACATCGAGGCGCGCCTGTCTCAGTTTGCCCTCGACGTGGTCTATAATCCCAAAGTCACCGAGTGGACTCTGAGCTATGACGGCCGCAAGAAGGAGCCGGTAACCCTGCCTGTAAAATTCCCGCTGTTGCTGTCGCAAGGTGTCGAGGGTATCGCCGTGGGACTCTCGTCAAAGATTTTGCCCCACAATTTCAACGAAATTGCCGACGCGGCGATAGCTTTTCTGCGCGGCGAGGAATTTGTGCTGTACCCCGACTTCCCCACCGGCGGATTCATCGATGTGTCACGTTATAACGACGGCGAGCGTGGAGGCGCGGTGCGCATCCGTGCCAAGATTGAGAAGGTCGACAACAAGACTCTCGCCATCACCGAAATCCCCTATGGCAAGACGACCGCCACGGTAATCGAGTCGATTCTGAAAGCATTTGAGTCGGGCAAGATAAAAATACGCAAGGTCGACGACAATACCGCCGAAAATGCCAACATCATCGTCTATCTGCAACCCGGTACGTCGAGCGACCGCACGATTGACGCGCTCTATGCTTTTACCGACTGTGAGGTTTCGGTGTCGCCCAACTGTTGTGTGATTTCTGAAAACAAGCCTCACTTCCTCGGGGTCAGCGACGTGTTGCGCCACAACGTGGAGATGACGCGCGAGATATTGCGTCGCGAGCTTCAGATTCTGCTCGACGAGGCTATGGAGCAACTGCACTTTGCCTCGCTTGAACGCATTTTTATCGAGAAGCGCATCTATAAGGACAAAGGGTATGAGGAAAGTGAGAACCGCGAGGCGGCAATCGCGCACATCCGCGGCCGTCTTGAGAAATTCACAAAGCATTTCATCCGTGAGGTGACCGACGATGACATCGTGCGCCTCTTTGAAATCAAGATGGGGCGCATCCTCAAGTTCAACGCCGACAAGTGTGACGAGCAGATTGCCGCGTTCAAGGCCCGCATTGACGAGCTTAACGACCGTCTGGCCCATCTGACCGACTATACGATAGCATGGTTTGAAAACCTGAAAAAGAAATATGGCGACGCTTTCCCGCGCCGCACGGTCATCCGCAGTTTTGACAACATTCAGGCGGCAACCGTGGCCGAGGCCAACGAGAAACTTTATATCAACCGCGAGGAAGGGTTTATCGGAACCGGCTTGAAACGCGACGAGTTCCTCTGTAACTGCTCGTCGATTGACGACGTGATAGTCTTCTACAAAGATGGCCGCTACAAGGTGGTAAAGGTTCAGGAGAAGATGTTTATCGGAAAAAACATCCTCTATGTCAACGTGTTTACCCGCAACGATACCCGCACAATCTATAATGTCATCTATCAGAACGGCAAGGGTGGCACTTATTATATGAAACGCTTTGCCGTCACGGGTGTGACACGCGACAAGGAGTATAATCTCACTCCCGGTCAGCCGGGATCGCGCGTGGCGTGGTTTACGGCCAACCCCAACGGCGAGGCCGAGGTGGTAAAGGTGACGCTGAAACCCAAACTGAGGCTGAAGACACTGCAGTTTGATGTCGATTTTGCGGCACTCGCCATCAAGGGGCGCGGAGCGATGGGCAACATCGTGACCCGTAACGAGGTGCACCGTTTCTCGCTTAAAGAGAAGGGTACATCGACACTGGGAGGCCGCGAAGTGTGGTTTGACCCTGACATCCTGCGTCTCAACTATGACGGCCGAGGCGAGTTCCTCGGCGAGTTTTCGGGCGATGACCAAGTGCTCGTCATTCAGAAAAACGGCGAGTATTACACCTCGACATTTGACGCGTCCAATCATTATCCCGACAATATACTCCGCATCGAGAAGTTCCGTCCCGAGGTCGTGTGGACCGCTGTTCTAAACGATGCCGACCAAGGCTATCCCTACATCAAGCGTTTCACCTTTGAATCGTCGGCAAAGCCGCAGCGATTCCTTGGCGAAAATGAAAAATCGACCCTTATCCTGCTGACCGACACCCGCCATCCGCGCATCGAGGTGACATTTGGCGGTGATGACGCATCGCGCCCGGCCATTGAAATCAATGCCGGCGAATTTATCGCTGTCAAGTCGTTCAAGGCCAAGGGTAAACGCCTCACGACATTCACTGTCGAGTCAGTCGTCGAGCTTGCTCCGCTTGTTGTCGACGAGGAGGAGGCTGACGAAGAACCGAATGAATCTCCCGAGGTTGAGGAGGTTGAAGTTGCCGATGTGGGCGAGTCGGAGCTGAGTGATGACGAAGTGCGTGACGAAATCACGGGGCAGCAACGTCTGTTCTAACCATTTGAACGATGAAAATTCTTAAACACCTCTTTCCTGCCATCCTGACCGCGATGGCGATATTTTCGGCAAAGGCCGGCGACTCAATCAGTGTCATTCGTCCGGTCATGTCGGCCTACACGGTCGAGGCCGGGTCGAGCCATCTTACCGATACCTATCTGACCCCGCTCAAGTACACGGGATGGCACGCCGCTCTCGACTATGAGCGCTATCAGGCGATGCGTTTCGACCCCGAGCGGTGGGTGATGTGCCTGCACGGAAATCTCGGTATCGACCGGGCAGCCAATCAGGCGCGCAATGCCACGATGTGGAGCCTGATGCTCTCGGCCGACTGGGGGATGATGCGCAAGTTCCGTCCGGTTGAAAATCTGACGCTTGCTGTCGGCGGTTCTACCGGCATCGATCTCGGATGCCTCTACAATTCCCGCAACGGCAATAATCCCGCCTCGGCCAAGGCCGCGTGGACGGTAAACCTTACCGGATATGCCGCTTATAAGCTGAGAATAGGCCGTCTCCCCGTCACGCTTATCTACAGGCCGACGTTGCCTGTTACAGGCGTTTTTTTCTCGCCCGATTATGGCGAGCTTTACTATGAGATTTATCTCGGTGACCACGGCGGCCTCGTTCACGGCGCTTGGTGGGGCAATTATTTCAGCCTTGACAACCGCGTGACTGCCGACCTGCACCTCGGTGCCACCTCCCTGCGGGTGGGTTACCGCGGCAAGGTGTTCTCATCCAAGGTCAACGACATCACAACCAACATTTTCACCCATTCCTTTATCCTCGGGGTCTCGGGCGAGTGGATGAGCCTGAATCCCCGCCGCCCCGCATCACGGGATGCCCGCATTATTAACGCCATTTACTGAAAATGAAAAAACTGTTCCCCTATATATTAATGTGTGTGGCTGCGGTTCTGACCACTGCCTGTCACGAGGTCAAGGAACATGCCGACAATCCGCGCGGAAACTTCGAGGCCCTGTGGACCGCTCTTGACGAGCATTACTGCTTTTTTGAGGAAAAAGGGATTGACTGGAACGCGGTTCATGCCAAATATCGTCCCCGCATCAGCGACGAGATGAGTGACGAGGAGCTTTTTATCGTGTGCAGCGACATGATTGACGAGTTGCGCGACGGCCACACCAATCTTTCCACCCCTTTTGCCACATCCTATTACCGCAAGTGGTGGAGCGACTACCCTCAGAATTACTCGGCGCGGCTTGTCGAGCAGTCCTATTTCAATTTCAACTACCGGTCGACCTGCGGCATGGACTACGGTTTTCTTAGCGAGAACATCGGCTACATCCATTACAGCTCTTTTTCCTACACGGTCGGGGAGGGGAATCTCGACAATGTGCTCTACTATCTGCGCACGGCGCAGGCGCTCATCTTTGACGTGCGTGACAATGGGGGAGGCGATATGTCAAATGTCGAGACACTCGTGGCGCGTTTCATCAGCCGTCCGACCCTCGTGGGGTACATCTCCCACAAGACCGGGCCGGGACACAGTGATTTCTCGGAACCTCGCCCTTACACCTATAACCCGGCCGGACAGGGTCGCGTGCGCTGGGGCAAGCCGGTTGTCGTGCTGACCAACCGCTCGACTTTCAGCGCGGCCAATAATTTTGTGTCGGTGATGAAACTTCTTCCCGGCGTGACTATTGTCGGGGCCACCACAGGGGGCGGCAGCGGTATGCCGTTCAACTCCGAGCTGCCCAATGGCTGGGGAGTGCGTTTTTCGGCCTGTTCTGTCCTTGATGCCGAGGGCAACACTACCGAGCATGGTGTGACCCCCTCGGCCGGATGTGCCGTCGACATGGACCCGCAGGCCGCACTCGATGGTCACGACACGATAATTGATTTCGCCGTCGACCTCATTCAGTCAGGCACCCTCACTTCCACCTTCGACCGTTGACAAAAAAATCATTGCCTCTGAAGTAGGTTGTACCGAAATGCTGCTTACTTTATGAGATTGCAAACTGAGCCCGCAGGGCGATGTGCCGGTAATGAGTCGGTTACCATCACATCGCCCTACGGGCTCAGTTATTTTGGTTGATACCGATACCCCGCATTCCGCTACGCTCCATACGGGGTTTAACACAATATCGCCCTGCGGGCTC
>CAMWRO010000219.1 GCA_947176615.1 uncultured Porphyromonadaceae bacterium | reverse complement strand
TCGGGGCGGACCGGGGGCTAATTGGTGTTTGGGGCGCTATATCGCGCGCCCCCGCAACCGCCTTTAAACTGACCTTCTCTTTCTATGCGCGAGTTACTAAAGTTTTTCATCAAGTACAGTTCTTGGCTGGTGTTCACGGTCTACATAATCGTGAGCTGCATCCTGCTGTTCACTTCCAACCCCTACCAGCACCACGTCTACCTGACATCGGCCAACGCCGTGTCATCAAGCGTCTACCGCGCCGTCAGCAACGTGACATCCTATTTCTCGCTGCGCGACATCAACGAAGACCTCCAGCGACGCAACGCCGATCTGGAACTCGAAGTGTACAAGCTGAAAAACGTAATCCGCGACTATCACGAAAAGGAGTATGCCGACTCGATGGTGGTCGACTCGGCCCTCTCGCGCTACCACTTCATCATCGCCCACGTCATCAACAACTCCATCAACCGTTCCCACAACTACATCACCATCGGCAAAGGCCGTCTCGACGGCATCGAGCCTGAGATGGGCGTCGTTGACCAGAACGGCGTGGTCGGCATCGTCAATGTGACCGGCGACCACACGGCCCGGCTCATCTCGCTGCTCAACCCCCACCTGCGCCTGTCGTGCAAGGTCAAGGGACAGGACCATGTGGGGTCGCTCGCGTGGGACGGGCGCGACCCGGGAGAGGCCATTCTTGAAGAACTTCCCCGCCACGCCGTGTTCCACAAAGGGGACACCATCGTGACAAGCGGTTTCTCGTCAGTGTTTCCCGAGGGTGTCCTCGTCGGGACCGTTGTCGACGCCGAGAAACAGCATGACGACAATTTCTTCGCTCTGCGTGTCAAGCTGTTTACCGATTTCTCCACCCTGTCGACCGTGCGTGTCATCCGTGACAAGATGAAAGACGAGCTGCGCGAGGTCGAGCAGGACATCGAAGTAAAATCCACATTCTGATTCCCGTCATCCCCCATGAGCAAGACTGTAATCCAGTTCGCAATTCTCACTATCCTGCTGGTGATGGCTCAGGTACTTGTGCTGAACCACATCTGCCTGTTCAACATCGCCGTGCCGATGGTGTTCATCTACATCATCATCAGGCTCCCTGTCACTCTGGGGGCCAACTGGGCCATGACTATCGGATTTTTCCTTGGTCTCGTCGTCGACATCTTTTCTGACACCTACGGCATGAATGCGCTTGCCTGCACTATTCTCGCCGCGCTGCGCCGCCCCGTGCTGCACCTTTATGTGTCGCGAGAGGAGGAACTGCCGCGCCCCGAGCCGTCAATCTACTCGCTCGGAACAGCGGTCTATCTGAAATACCTCCTGACGATGACGATCATCTACTGCACGCTGATATTCCTAATCGAAAGTTTCACATTCTTCAATCCTCTCAGGCTCGTCCTGCTCATCGTGTGCAGCACCCTCCTCTCGGTCCTGCTCATGGCCGGTATCGACAGCCTGCTTACACCACGAAGTGAGAAAAGACTATAATCTTGAAAAACGCCGGTGGGTCATCGGCGGATTCATCCTCGTCATAGCCGTCATCTACCTCGTGCGCCTGTTCAACCTTCAGGTGCTCGATGACAAGTACAAGGCATATGCCGATTCCAACGCCTTCCTGCGAAAGGCTGTCCACCCGTCGCGCGGCATCATATATGACCGCGACAACCGGCTTGTGGTCTACAACCAGCCGGCCTATGATGTCATGATTATCCCGCGCGATGTCCACGAGTTTGACTCCATCGACTTCTGCTCGACAATCAACATCACCCCCGCGCAGCTCAAAAAACGGTTTGCCGACATGCGTAACTCCCCGGGTTACTCATCCTATTCCCCGCAGACCCTCATCACCCATCTCTCGGCCGAGGACTACGGGCGACTTCAGGAGAAACTGTACCGTTTCCCCGGTTTTTATGTGCAGAAACGCATCCTGCGACAATACAACTATGACTGCGCGGCCAACATCCTCGGAAACATCCGCGAAGTGTCGGCCAAGGATGTCGAGCGCGACCCCTACTACATGGCCGGCGACTACACCGGCGACCTCGGCGTGGAGAAAAGCTACGAGCAGTTCCTGCGCGGCGAAAAGGGTGCCGAAGTGCTCATACGCGATGCCCACGGCCAGATTCAGGGACGATATGAAGACGGGGCGCATGACCGCGCCGCCGTCTCGGGACGCAACCTGCGCCTCAGCATCGACATCGAGCTGCAACAATATGCCGAGTCGCTGATGGTCAACAAGAAAGGTGCCGTCGTGGCCATCGAACCCGAGACCGGCGAAATACTCTGCATGGTCTCGGCCCCGACCTACCGCCCCTCACTTCTCGTGGGACGTAACCGCGGCAACAATTACAGCAAGCTCGTCAAGGACCCCGACAAGCCGCTCTTTGACCGCTCGATGCAGGCCGCCTATCCTCCCGGCTCGACGTTCAAACCAAGTCAGGGCCTTATTCTGCTCGAAGAAGGAATCATCAACCTCTCGACACCCTATCCGTGCAGCCACGGATTTATCTCGGGGGGACTACGCGTAGGCTGTCACAGCCACGGAGCGCCACTGCCGCTGAAACCGGCGTTGCAGACATCGTGTAACGCCTTCTTCTGCTGGGGTTTCAAAAACATGATTGACCGCCGGTCGAAATACGGCTCCTCGGCCCGTGCCTTCGAGGTGTGGAAAAACCACCTTGTATCTATGGGGTACGGCTACAAGCTCGGTGTCGACCTTCCCGGCGAGAGCCGCGGATTCCTCCCCAATGCCAAATTCTATGACAAGATTTACGGCGAAAACCGCTGGAGCGCCAACACTATCATATCGGTCTCGATCGGTCAGGGCGAAATCCTCGCCACGCCGCTACAGATTGCCAACCTCTGCGCGACAATCGCCAACCGCGGATGGTTCATCACCCCCCATGTCGTCAAGGAGATTCAGGACACCGTCATGCCCGCCGAGTATATCGACCGGCGCACCCCGTCGATTCACGCCTCCTACTACAACGACGTGGCCGAAGGCATGCGCATGGCTGTCACCGGCGGCACATGCCGACTGGCCAACCTCCCTGACATCGAAGTGTGTGGCAAGACCGGCACGGCACAAAACCCCCACGGGCGCGACCACTCGGCCTTCATGGGCTTCGCTCCCTACCACAACCCCAAAATCGCCGTGGCGGTCTATGTCGAGAACGCCGGTTTCGGCGCGACATTCGGCGTGCCCATCGGCTCGCTCATCATCGAGCGGTATCTGACCGGCCACATTGCCGAGAACCGCAAACATATAGAAACACGAATGCTCGAATCTAACACAATCCAATTCAGTGGCACAAAAAAACACTAACCCATCGGTTTTCAGCTATGTCGACTGGACGACAATAGTCATCTACCTGCTGCTCGTAGCCGCCGGAGCGGTCAGCATCTACGCCGCGAGCTATGACTTTGACCACGCGAGTATCTTTGACTTCTCCGAGTTTTCAGGCAAGCAGATACGCTGGATCGGTCTGTCGCTCGGCGTGGGCTTGGTGTTGCTACTCATCGACGTGCGTGTGTATGAAAACTACGCCTACCTCATCTATGTCGCCATACTGATCTTGCTGCTTGTCACCATTTTCATCGCCCCTGACACCAAAGGGTCGCGGTCGTGGCTCGTCCTCGGCCCGATGAGTCTCCAGCCGGCCGAATTTGGAAAATTTGCCACGGCCCTCGCGCTTGCCAAGCTGTTCAGCAGCTACAACTTTGTCCTCAACGCCTCGCGCAAGAACTATGTCAAGGCTTTGCTGATTATCTTTCTCCCGGTCATCCTCATCCTCGGGCAGAACGAAACCGGCTCGGCACTGGTCTACCTGTCGCTGTTCTTCGTCCTTTTCCGCGAGGGCATGAGCGGACTGATACTCTTTGCCGCCATGTGTGCGGTCGTTATATTTGTGGTTGCCGTCAAGTTCACCGACTCGCTCCTGCTGGGCATACCGGTCGGGCAAGCCGCCGTGTTCGTCATGATAATGACAATCATGGTGGGGATGCTCGCCATCTATTGCAAGCGCATCGACGCGGCCCGCAACGTGTTCCTGTGGTTTGCCGGCACAGGCATCCTCGTCTACATCCTTGGGGCTTTCGGAATCGAGGTGCCGGGAACCTACTATTTTCTCAGCGCTATTACCGTGGCCTGTGTCTACTGCATCGTCCTGATGCTCCACACCAAGGCCCACCGCATCATGATCACCACCGCCTCGGTCGTGACCGCCGTGATGTTTCTATTTTCAGTAAACTATGCCTTCACCTCGGTGCTGCAACCCCACCAGCAGATGCGCATCAAGGTCGCCCTCGGCATCGAGGATGACCTGCTCCGCGCAGGTTACAACGTCAACCAGTCAAAAATCGCCATCGGATCAGGCGGCCTGACCGGCAAAGGGTTCCTCAACGGCACGCAGACCAAGCTCAAGTATGTCCCCGAGCAGCACACTGACTTCATCTTCTGCACCATCGGCGAGGAGGAGGGATTCATCGGCTCCGCAGCGGTGCTGATAATGTTTGTCGTGCTGATATTCCGCATCATCGCGATTGCCGAGCGACAGCCGGGCGCATTCGGGCGCGTCTATGCCTACTGTGTCGCGTCCTACCTCATCTTCCACCTTGCCATCAACATCGGCATGGTCATCGGCCTCTGCCCCGTCATCGGCATCCCACTCCCCTTCTTCAGCTACGGCGGCTCCTCGCTGTGGGGATTCACATTCCTTCTTTTCATCCTCCTGCGCATCGATGCCGCCCGCCGCGAAAGACCCTCTTACTGACATTGCCGCGGGCACGATACATCGCAATGCCACTGACTATGGACGGCATTAAGCCGCGTAGCGGCGGGGCCATGCGAAACCCCACGCACTCGTGCGTGGGGAGAATGAGGCTTCTGAGCTCCTGCAACGTCGGAGACGTGGGTCTTTGGTCGCTACCATAGACTCGCATCTACGATGCTTTTTCGCTTTGTTATACCTCCTGCCCCACGCCGAGGCGTGGGGTTTCGCATGGCCCCGCCGCTCCGCGGCTGCAATATTGCATGGATAAATCTGTCACCACGCCCTTTGTGGGTCACAACATCGCTAACAGGTGCGGCATCGCCGCCGATTGCGCGGTGTAGCCGCGCCTTAACGTTAGGCCCATGCAAGCGCGCCTTTAGGTGCGGGCAGCTTGGGTTTTCTACGTTTTCTGTCCGGAATCGGCTGCATCGTAGCCGGTCATTCCCCGTCAAGACCGGC
>CAMWRO010000218.1 GCA_947176615.1 uncultured Porphyromonadaceae bacterium | reverse complement strand
CCACAACATCTCAATGAAGTAATCTTGTCAGATTGCTGTTGCGACGCATTAATACCATGATCCATAAACATTTCAGACACCAATTCAACAACAACATCTCAATGAAGTTAATCTTGTCAGATTGCTGTTGCGACGCATTAATACTTTGCTCCATAAGCATTTCAGACACCAATTCAGCCACAACATATACACCCAAAATGTAGGATTGTCAATCACAGAAAGCAGCTAAATATATCGATACATTTATCGAGTTTTGCTACAACCTCTCCTATTTATGTGTAAATCCTTGCGGATTTTATTTTGAATAACCATGTGAAAGAAATGCAATCTGCAAAGATTGGCGCCATGAATAGCCGGGGGTTGCGAAAAACCGCAACCCCCGGTATAGTTTAAGTATCAAAATGAATCTGAAAGATTCTTCATTTTGGAAAATAGGGTGCATCGGGAGAAACCCCGTTTTCAATTAACCATTCCCTATATTCTTCAATGAAACTCTTAACTTTGTGATGCTCTTTTTGATTCTTGATGTATTCTATAACGGTATCTTTGTCATGTCGTGAATAAGAAAAACCGCCATAACCTTCCTGCCATCCACCCCAGTTATTTACAATATTTTCCGCCTTTATCAACGCACTTGCTTTTCGTTTCAATTCCTTTACAAATTCACCGATAGCTATTGTAGAAGGTATTGACGCAAAAATGTGTACATGCTCGGGCATCCCTCCGATGCGATATACATGAGCGCCCATATCTTTCATCAAGGAATATAACAACCCATACACCCGACGTTCCACATCATGTGTGATAACCGGCAACCGGTTCTTGGTTGCAAAGACAATGTGATAGAGGAAATTTGTGAAACTCATGGCATGAATATTGTAGAATCTTTACAAATTTTATATTTAGGTTGTAATTTTGAGTGGGTTGCAAAACTCGATAATTGCATCGAGATGTTTAGGGCTATCTGTTATTGACAAGCCAACATTTTGAGGTAGATATTGTGGTGGAATTGGTGTCTGAAATGCTTACAGAGTAGGAAAATCCTGTGGCGCAATAGCAATCTGACAAGATTGCCTCCTTGAATAGCCGTAGGTTGCGCAAGCGCAACATACGGTAGATTAACGAATTAAAAATAAAATCTGTAAAGATTTCTCATTATGCGACGTGATTGAAAAATCTTTACAGATTTTATTTATTCGATGACATGTTTCCGTGGGTTGCGAAATCGCAACCCACGGCTATTCAAAGAATAATCCTTACGGATTAAATATTACTCGGGGCAAAACTCCGTTTTGCAACACCCTCATATTTTTGGGTAAATCTTTGCGGATTTTTACCAAATATCATGCATTATAATGCATCCCAGTATAATGCGATTGTTCCGATTAAACCGAGCGCGGCGAAACCGAAGGCCCAATAACTGTTTTTCTTGGCACTGTCGCTTGCCTGACGGGCCGCGTCGTCAAGACCCTGTGCAACGTAGGTGTTGACTTGGTTGGCCTTGACGATGGCAAGGATACCGAAAATAACCCCTATACAAGAAAAGAGGAACGACACTATCGTTGCGATGATTGCAAGTGCCATGTGGTTGTCGACCGGCTGGGCGATAGGCTGCATGCCGCGGTTGCCGAGGGGCATGGTTGCGCCGTAGGCGGGTTGCTGAATCTGCGGGCCGTAGGGTTGCTGCGGGCCGCTCATCATGGCGGCGAGTTCGGGAACTGTCGAGGCGGCAACCCAGTTGGGCATACCTTCGCCCCACACCATTGACTGGGGATTGAGGCCATAATTACGCAGCTGCTCCGCAGGCATCGGACCCATCTGCTGGCCGTTGTACATTATGTAGTACATCATGGGTTTTGTAAATTTTAAAGGTTTACTTGTTTTAAAATCGCAAATTTAATGATTTTTTTGACACGGATGTCTCAAAATCCCATTATTTTGCCGATACAGCCTGTTTTCATATTGCCATGTAATATATTTTTTTCTAACTTTGCATCAAAGTAAGCCCTTTTTCCATGATAAACTCCTTGAAAAACGGCCTATAACAATCAATCCATTGAAAACTAATTGTCAAAAAATAATCAATCATCTAACTAAAATTTTACAATGGAACAAAGCGCAAAAAGCAATGGCCGCACCATTGCAATCGTGACGATGTTTTTCGTCTTTGCGATGATCTCATTCGTTACCAACATGGCTGCGCCTTTCGGTAACATCTGGGGTTTCCGCTATGAATGGGCCGGTATGGCCGGTAACCTTATGAACTTTACCGCCTACCTTTTCATGGGTATCCCGGCCGGCAACATGCTCATCCGTTACGGTTACAAAAAGACCACTCTCATCGCCCTCGCCGTGGGCGCCATCGGCCTTGGCATCCAGCTGCTGTCGAGCGTTGCCGGTGCCGATATCGTTGTCATCGGCGGTGAAAACCCCACCACTCTCAACCTCTTTATCTACCTCCTCGGCGCGCTCGTCTGCGGTTTCTGCGTGTGCATGCTCAACACCGTCGTTAACCCCATGCTCAACCTTCTCGGTGGCGGCGGCAACAAGGGCAACCAGCTCATCCAGACCGGCGGCTCGCTCAACTCTCTCGCCGGCACGCTGACCCCCATGCTCGTCGGTGTCCTCGTCGGCACACTGACCAAGGAGACCACTATGGCATCGGTAGCCCCCCTCGTAATAACCGGTATCGCCATCTTCGTGGCCGCACTCATCGTTATCTCCTTTATTAACATACAGGAGCCTCAGGCCAACCTCAGCAAGGTGAAATATGAACACAGTCCTCTTGCTTTCCGTCACTGCCTGCTCGGCGTCATCGCCATCTTCTTCTATGTGGGTATCGAAATCGGTATCCCCGGCGAATTGAACGCATGGATCAGCCGCGAGAACTTTGAAGGCGCCGCTGCCGTCGCCGGTTCACTCGCCGCTCTTTACTGGCTGATGATGCTCGTCGGACGCTTTGTCAGCTCCATCATCAGCGGCAAGGTATCGACCCGCGCGCAGATGATTACCGTCTCTACCGTGGCTATCATCTTCGTCCTCATCGCCATCTTCCTCCCCGAGTCAATCACCTTCAAGTCACCCGAAATCAAGGCTCTCAAAATCACCAGCGGCGAGGTGCCCATGAAGTGTCTCTTCCTGTTCCTCTGCGGTCTCTGCACCTCGGTAATGTGGGGCGGCATCTTCAACCTCGCGACCGAGGGTCTCGGCAAGTACACCGCCAAGGCTTCGGGTCTGTTCATGATGATGGTAGTCGGCGGCGGTATCATGCCCTTCATTCAGGACTGGATCGGCCGCACTGTAGGTTATGTTTCGAGCTACTGGCTCGTAGTCGCCATGCTCGCCTACATCCTTTTCTACGGCCTCATCGGCTCCAAGAATGTCAACACCGACATCCCTGTTGACGACGAGCCTGACCTCCGCGACCTCTAATCAACACTTAGGTTAACAACTTATTTTCCCGGCCTGATGACACGACATCGTCAGGCCGGGATTTTTTGTATATGAACATTGATTTTAACATTGTCGACAATAGTGTAAATAGATGTACACAAGTCCTGAGCCACCGTTGTCGACATTGTGTTTAAACACTGTATAAACACAATGTTAATAACTACATTATACCCGTGATATACAGCTGTTTAACATGTCAACAAACTGTTTATTAAAATGTAAATACAACTATCTACAACAATGTAAACATTGTGTTGACTTCAACTGTGAACACAATGTTGATAACATACTCAAACCGTTGTAAACCAACACCTACATAATTGATAACATGTTGATAACAGTGTAAATCACAAAAATAGCTGAAAAATGACTGTTTTAACCGTTTATCCCGGCTGTTCCGGCAAAATAGGGTGCCTCGCCGTCATGTTTATCAACACTGTCAACAATGATGTAAATAAGTGTAGAAAACCGAAAAACAAGTTTCAACAAATTAGGCTTGCATTTTACAACCCTATTCCCATATAGACCTTTACCTTTAAGGTCCAAAATAAGTTACCACAAAGCAATGAAACTCTTTTCAACCGTTTTCGTCACGGTTTTTCACACTGTGACGCTTGCCAATAGACAGAAAGTTATTAACTTTGCACGTTATAAACAGGTTGTTGATAACAGCGTTAAACGTCTAAGATTCACAGACTCTCTGTGTTCATAACAGCGACGCTTGTGTTGACGGTAGTTTAATAACGATATGTGCAAATTTTAACCTTAAAAGTTATCTGAACTATCAACACTGTTTATTGTTGCTATTAGAATTTATTTTTTGAAAAAATTTTTTTTGATTAAAATCAAATGAAGGTTGATAAAGGCTATGTTGAAGCGCCCGTGGATGACATCCCCGACCTGAAAGAGGCCATCCTGAAACTCAAGCGCGAGAAAAACGCGGTGGTTCTCGCCCATTACTATCAGAAAGGGGAGATTCAGGACATTGCCGACTTCATCGGCGACTCCCTCGCTCTCGCCCAGATTGCCCGCAAGCTCGACAATGACATCATCGTCATGTGTGGCGTTCACTTCATGGGAGAGACTGTGAAGATTCTGTGTCCCGAAAAAAAGGTCCTCGTTCCCGATCTCAACGCCGGATGCTCGCTGGCCGACAGCTGCCGGGCCGAGGATTTGGAAAAGTTTGTAGCGGAACACCCCGGCCACACCGTGATTTCCTATGTCAACACCACGGCGGCTGTGAAGGCCCTGACTGACATTGTCGTCACCTCGGGCAACGCCCGCAAGGTGGTCGACTCGCTCCCCGCCGACGAAAAAATAATCTTCGGTCCCGACCGCAACCTTGGAAATTATATCAACAGCGAGACCGGTCGCGAGATGGTGCTGTGGGACGGTGCCTGTCACGTTCATGAAAAATTTTCCCTTGAAAAAATTCTTGAACTGAAAAAGCAGCATCCCGAAGCCGAGGTTCTCGTCCATCCCGAGTGCCCCGCCCCGGTGCGCATGGTCGCCGACCGCATCGGCTCGACTGCCGTTCTTCTCAGCCATGCCGAGCAGAGCGACTCCCGCGAGTTTATCGTGGCAACCGAGAGCGGCATCCTTCACGAGATGCAGCGCCGCTGTCCCGGCAAGGTTTTCATACCCGCGCCTCCGACTGACAGCACTTGCGGCTGCAACGATTGCTCCTTCATGAAACTGAACACTCTTGAGAAATTATATAATACATTAAAATATGAGCTGCCCGAGGTGACTGTCGACCCGGCTGTCAT
>CAMWRO010000217.1 GCA_947176615.1 uncultured Porphyromonadaceae bacterium | reverse complement strand
GCGGTCCCATCCATTCCGAGTCGCGTTTGGAGAGGTAGTCGTTGACGGTCACGACATGCACGCCGCGGCCCGAGAGAGAGCGGAGGAATACAGGGAGAGTAGCAACGAGGGTCTTGCCTTCGCCTGTCGCCATTTCGGCGATTTTGCCCTGATGCAGCACAATACCGCCGATAAGCTGGACGCGGTAGTGAACCATATCCCACTTTATTTCATTACCGCCGGCCATCCAGTGGTTGCGGTAAATCGCTTTGTCGCCGTCAATTGATACGAAGTCCTTGCCGGCAGCGGCCAAGTCGCGGTCCATCTGAGTCGCGGTGACTTCGATGGTCTCATTGGCGGCAAAACGGGCGGCGGTCTCGCGCACGGCTGCAAATACTATGGGTAGATTTTCATTGAGAAGGTCCTCGATTATATCAAGGATTTTTTTCTCGTTCTGGTCGATTTTGTCCCACAGTGGCTGACGCTCGTCAAAGGGGAGTTCTTCAACCTTGACTTTCAGCTCGGCGATTTCGGTTTCGTAGGGAGAAACGGCCTCCTTGATTGCGGTGCGGACATCGGTGATGCGCTGACGCAGCTCATCATTGGAAAGCGCTTTCATCGCAGGCCCTTCGGCCTCGATTTTTTTCACGATGGGTTCGATTTCTTTCAAGTCACGGGTCGACTTGTCACCAAATACCTTGGTTAGAAATGATAGAAATGACATTGATTTATGTTGATTTTATTTTTTTCGTAATTATGAAGGATAAACACAATGAAAATGAGGAGAAAAAATATCGTTATTTGAGCCTCAGCGGGGCTACCGATGCTGCGTTGGGAGAACGGATGCGCAGCAGGCGGGCGACTGTCGGGGCGATTGAGCGGGCATCGACAGGGGTGTCGATGGTGCGGGCATCGACCGAAGGGGATAGGATATAGACAGGAGAGGTTGTAATCACGTTGCGCACGACCGGGCCTCTCGTCAGGTCAGCCTCGTCGTCTTCTTCACGGTCAGTGATTTCCCATCCCGGATTGACAAGAATGAGCAGGTCTCCGGCATGATTGAGGGAGGTGTTGCGGCGCAAGGCATACCCGTTGTCGCCGGCTCGGCTCGACAGGATGTCGTCGATGGTGAACACCTGTGACACGCCGCTCATGCGGGTTAGAAATTTAGCGGCCTCGGCACGAATGGCTGCCTGATCGAGGTCACGGTCTTTCAGAAGGGTGTTGTTGAGGTAGAGATAGCCGTTATGGAATCCGGTCACATAGTCCCCGTTGCCGTGCAGGGCAATCAGATACATGTTGAGCAGCGAGATGGCGCGGCGCGGCGAGAATGTGCCGTAGGGTATGTGCCAGCGGTCCTCCTCGCGCTTGCTGTCAGTCGGGGTGGGGGTTCCGGCTACGAATACAAGGGTGTTTTCCATTCCCGGGCCGCTCTCGATTGCCTTGAACAGGTTGGCAAGGTCGGCGTCGAGGCGCAGATAGGCGTCCATTGTCTCAATCCGGGTATCGGCATCGCGTCCGTAGGGGTAGGGCGCGACCGTGTAGCTGAGATTGAGCATGTCGGTCACGTCGCGCGTGCCGAGTCCCATCATCGAGATATAATCGGCAGCCATCGAGGTCACCTCGCGGTTGGCGGGAGCCGAAACCTTGAACGCGCGGTACCGGTTGGGGTCTTTGGACGGGAACGAATGACGGAATGGATAGATTTTTTTGTATTCGGGAAGGTCAGGATAACGGTCGAGCGGAATCGACGGCATCCATCCGAGGGTGTCAAGACGGTTGGGGAGAGTGTTGATGTGATTGCGTTTGGATACCGCTTGCGGGGTGTCGCGGTAAAAGGTCGATGTCGACCACTTGCCGGTCACGTCGTTTATCCAGAATGCGCTGTTTCCGGCATGTCCGGCAAGAATGATGGCCATCTGCGCGTCAGGGGCGATGGCATGAACTGCCCCGAGTCCGCCGTCGGCTATTCTGACCTCGTCGCTCAGCGTGGAGACAAGAATCGGATCAGGGGTATAGGTCGCATCGGTAAAGTTTCCTATATTGGCCGGGTTGAGCAGGATGGGATGGTCAATCTTTTTTTCAACGTTGTAAACGCGGGCGGCAGGGATGCCGTTGACCGACGGAGCCGCGCCCGAGATAAGCATTGCCGTGGCTGCCGTGGCGTCGATTCCGGGACCGAAGTCGACATTCTCGATGGTCACGCCCGAGTCCATGAGGCGTTTGAATCCGTCGTTGCCAAAACAGTCGCGCAACAGGTCAAGATAGTCGCCTTGAAGTCCCTCGACAAATATCCCTACCACGAGCGTGGGCCTCTTGGACAGATGTCCCGGGGCCGTTGTCGCGGCAGTAAGACCTATCGACACCATCGAGGCGACGATGGCGCAGGCGATGCGGGCGGTTATCGGCGATGTCTTTTTGACCATATTGTTACACAAATATTTGCTAATGAACGCAGGAGGTCGGCGGCAATAAGCGGGTAGAATGCCGCATTAGGCGACTGCACACCGAAAACCAAAAGGTTCACCAGCACAATTAGAGTTGCAAAGTTAAGAAAATGATACCACAATAACAAGTCTTTCCCTCTTTTTACCCACGTCAGGATTGCGGGAAGAAAACACAAGGGGTTGAGCCACATCAGCAGCCAGTTGGGGGATGTGGCCTCGTGGACCGAGATAAAGACGAGGAAAGTGATGACACACCCGGCCAGTCCGAAAACCGAGAACAGGATGGTGTCAAACCATCGCGACAAGCGGTGGCGGCGAATATCGCGGAAGGTCAGGGCCGCCGATACAACCAGCAGGTACAGGGCGGTCGCAAGCGGTGTCGCATACCACGGGGTGGGGCCTTCGACAGGGCTTGAATCGTGATTGTCGATGAGATAGTCAGTCGACGACACGATTTTGTTACCTGAGCCATCGGTCGCATTTTCAAGCATTTCGCACAGGACGACCGGGGCAAACGATAATTCCCGATGGGTCAACCGCTTGTCAATCCCGCTTCCGAGGGCGAGGTCGATGCCGAATTGATACCACGGATAATTAGTGTGGAACCGGGCCATTACTTTGCGGAACGTGTCGGTGCCGGGCGGGAGAGAACTTTGCGCGAGGGCAAGGGTGTCGCCGATTGCTTTTTCGACAAATGACAAGGCACGGGTAGAGCAGTTGTCGTAGACATAGTTGTAACGGTACACGCGGTTTTCAGGGCGCACACAGTCTTCAATCATCGCTATGAGCGTGTCGGTCTGACAGGGTGTGAGGTTGAGCTTTTGTTCCGTTACGGTGCGGCCTTGGCGGGCGTACTGGGAGAGAAAATACCGGGTCGGTGCCGTCCCTGACATGTAGTCGGTCTCTCCTTTTACGAATCGGTAGACAAAATTAGGCGCGGCAAAGTCAAAGATGCCCCAGTTGACCACATAATCCGTTCCATTGACAGGGTCAACCACCCGGATGGCGGTGTGTCCCTCCAGCTCGTATATTTCGGGCCCTTCGCTGCATGTCAGAAACGACACGACAGGACGCAATGGCAATGAATCGGCATTTTCTTGTGCCGAAACGATTGTCGGGAATAACAATAGTATAAAAAGCAGTGAGCGTATAAACGTCATCCTAATTAAGCATTTTTGCGATTTCGTCAATTGTCATAATAGTAAACACAGTGTGACCGTCCGGAGTTCGCGCGGGTGACGATAGTTTGAATAAGTCGCTGAGAATCATGTCCATTTCGTCGGTCGTCAGGGCGCGTCCGCGCTTGATGGCTGCTCCGCGGGCCATTGACAGGGCTATGCGGTCACGCAGCCCTGCGTCAAGGTCTTCGCCGGTTTCGGTTACATTCTCAACCATTCCGAGCAATATCTCGCGCACATTGGCATCGGCAAGTACAGCCGGATATCCGTTTATGCTCCATGAATTGTCGCCGAGTGATGCGAGGTCAAAGCCAAGGATTGTCAGCTCGTCGATAATTGCGGTCATGACGGCGTTTTGTGCCGGTGAGAGTTGTAAAATTTCTGGGAACATGCACCGCTGCGCCGCAAAAGCATTGAGATGGGACATCTCGATATAGCGGTCATAAAGGATTCTGACATGGGCGCGGTGCTGGTCCACTATCATGATTCCGTCGTGGGACGGTGTGAGAATGTAGGCGTTTTTCACCTGCATTGCACCCGTGCTGTGCGTCTCGATGTTCAGCTGCAGGGTGTTTTCAGAGGTGTCGGCTGCCGATGGTAATGACACGCGGTCGGCATTGTTCATGGCGTTAATAGAGCTGCCGATGGTTTCTGAATAGGAACTGTCGCGCTTGCGGGTGAAATCATCATACAGTTTTTCCCAGTCTTGTGTCGCCTCATTCAGCGCGCTGCGGTAGCGTCCTGAATTTCCCGAAGATAACCGGGACTCGATCCGCCCGGAGGGTACGACCGGGGTGTCGTTCATCGCAAACGGGTTGTAGTCAGGGTCGAGTTCAATGTTGTGGGACGCGTTCTCATCGGGGTTGAACACGGGAATATCGGGCACGTCCACTGCGTCAAAGTCAATCCCGGGGACAGCGTTGAATCGCCCGAGCGATTCTTTTATCGTGGCGGTCAGAATCTGCCAGATTGCCTGCTCGTTCTCAAACTTTATTTCGTTTTTCGTCGGATGGATGTTGACATCGATTGACTCAGGGTCGACCGAGAGCGAGATAAAATAGTTGGGTTGCATGTCAGGAGCGATCAGTTGCTCGTAACATTGCAGGACGGCTTTATGGAAATAGGGGTGGCGCATGTTGCGGCCGTTTACCATAAAGTATTGCAGCGGGTTGCGGCGACGGGCGTTTTCGGGCAGTCCGACAAATCCCGACACGCGCACAATTGATGTGTCGGTTTCAATCGGTATAATCTGTCGGTCAAGCGATTTGCCGAAAAGGTCCACGATGCGCTGTTTCATTGATGCACGACGCAGCGAGTGAAGTGTGATGTCGTTGTGGATGAGCGTGAAGTCGACCGTTGTGTTGACAAGTGCGAGACGCTCGAACTCTTTCATGATGTTGCTCATCTCAACGCTGTCTTTTTTGAGGAATTTGCGGCGGGCAGGATAGTTGAAGAAAAGATTCTTGACCATCAGATTGGTTCCCGGGACACAGACTTCGGGCGACTGGCTCTCAAATTTTGAGCCGGAAATCAGAATGCGGGTTCCGATTGGCTCGTCTTTGAGCATCGTGCTCAAGTCGACCTGTGCGATAGAGGCAGTCGACGGAAGTGCCTCGCCGCGGAATCCCATC
>CAMWRO010000216.1 GCA_947176615.1 uncultured Porphyromonadaceae bacterium | reverse complement strand
GCCTTTTGCCCTGAATCTCGGTCACATAGCTACAGCTATGCTCCCTCGATTCATGTCAAAATCCGACGCGTGAAAACGGGCTTTGGATTTAACAGTTGTTATGAAACACCCTCTTATTTTGTCACAAAGGTAACAATATTTTGTCAATATCCTAAAGGAACGGAAGAAAGAACACTTTCCCGCCACGGGTTGAAAGGGCCTCGCGGAGTGTTGAAAAAGCCTTTGTCATCTGATTTTCCACTGTTTTGACCGAGATTCCAAGCTCATCGGCGATAAAAGCGTTGCTCATTCCGTCGCGCTTGCTCATCAGGAATATCTCCCGGCACCGGGGCGGCAGCGAGTCGATTGCGCGCCACAGGGCCGCATCGCGCTCGGCTGTGTCAATATCTTCTTCCGACACCTCGCCGCAGTCGTCCAAGTTGACTGTCTCCACCCCCTTTCGCCGCGACATCAGAAACGCGTTGCGCACCGCCTTGTACATGTAAGGTTTCAACGCACCGATTACTATTCCGGCCGAAATATGCCGCCATGCCGACTCGAAACATGACTGCACAAGGTCTTCAGCCTCCGTGACATCGCCGGTCATGCGCAACGCCCACATCCCCAGCGGCATGTAAAGGCGGCGGTATTCTCGTTCAAAATCCTGTGCATTCACCATTATAAAACGCCCGCCGGCATCCTTTTATTATGTTGGCATTTAGAGGGTGCTTAATAACAACCTCTTATTGTCAACTCGGCTATAAGGGGTTGCCACGCAACAAAACTCTTGATTTTATCCTTCTATTATGTTAAAAACGTTAAACATCAGAGAGGCTTTCGCACTTTAACCATTTTTAACTAAATAGGGGGGGTAATTAGTAGCTTTCTTTTGTACTTTTGCACCGCAAAAAATGCACAAAGTCTATTTTGTCATTTTTTGGCATAGATTTAACACACGTCAACGCAATTTTGTCTGACAAACCGAACATAGATTCATCATTTATTACACACAATTTTAGATAATTAAAAGAGTATTGTTATTAACTGAATTTTAAGGTAAAATATAATGGTTCATCTGCGACTTGCATTTACGGCAGTCCTTATGTGCTTGACTTTTATAACACACGCGCAAAAGGCAGTCGTAAAAACAGACTTACTTACCGACGTGACTCTGACTCCCAATATCGGTGTCGAGGTCGGTATCGCCCCCAAATGGACGGTCGAACTGCGCGGCCAGCTAAACGCATGGAGCGTAAACAATCATGACTGGCGCCACTGGATGGTGCAGCCCGAAGTGCGCTACTGGTTCTGCCGCCGTTTCGCCGGACACTTTGTCGGAATGCACGCCCTCGGAGGGGAATATAATTTCGGCAACATCAAGAACAACATCAACTTCCTCGGATCTGACCTCTCCAAGCTCACCGACTACCGCTATCAGGGATGGGCAGCCGGTGCAGGTGTGGCCTATGGCTACACTTGGATACTCAACCGCAGGTGGAGTTTCGAGGCCACAATCGGCTTCGGCTGGATTTACACACGCTTTGATACCTTTGAATGTCGCGATTGCGGGAAACGTATTGACCGCAACCGTCCCCACAACTATGTAGGCCCGACAAAAGCCGCGCTGAACATCATTTACGCGTTCTGATTTCTCCCACCTTACCACATTTCATTGACTTCATTATGAAAATGTTCAAAAATATGCTGCCCGCGCTGGCTATCGCCGCGTCGGCTCTTGCCGTCAACGCCGCACAGGCCCCGCTTTTCGAGGTCTCGCGGGTCAATATTCAGCGTGTATCAGACAACACACTGTCAGTAACGTTCAGTCTCGACACGCGCGACATCCGTCCCGGCAACGACCGCGAAGTGGTGTTCACCCCTGTCATCCGCGCTGTCGGGTCGGCTGACAGCCTCGAAATGCCAACTGTCAGAATCGCCGGCCGCAACCGTTACTATGCCTACGAGCGCGACGGGGAAATCGACCCCAACAACAGTGCCGACATCTACCGCTCGGGGTCAGGCGTAGTGGTCGACTACAGCCGCGAGATTCAGTGGCAGCCGTGGATGACACAGAGCAAAATCGTAGTGCGCGAGGAGGTGGCCAACTGCTGCGACCCCGCCGTGCCCAAGGCCACGACTCCCGTCGCCCTGCTTGACTTCACCGTCGAGCCGTTCACCCCGCCGTTCAGCTATGTCGCGCTCACCGGTGACGAAGCTGTCGAGATGACCGCCGAGGGAAGCGCGTTTATCGACTTTGTCGTCAACCGCACCGAAATCAAGCCCTCCTACCGCCGCAACGTGCGCGAGATTGCCAAAATCATCGAGTCAATCGACCGTGTGAAGAACGACCCCGACGCAACCATTACCCGCGTGACCATCAAGGGTTACGCCTCGCCCGAAGGCCCCTACAGCAACAACGTCCGCCTCGCTATGGGACGAACCGCGTCGCTCAAGGAATATGTGCGCTCCCACTATCATTTCGCCCCCGAAATCATGTCGACCGACTATGAGCCGGAAGACTGGGAAGGACTGCGCCGGTGGGTGGAAAAATGCACACTCCCCGACCGTGACGGCATCCTCTCGATTATTGACTCCAACATGGAGCCTGACCCCAAAGACGCCGAAATCAAGCGTCGTTACCCGAGCGAGTACAAACTGATTCTCGACAGCGTATATCCCGCCCTGCGACACTCTGACTACACAGTCAAATACCGCATCCGCACCTATATCGACATCGAGGAGCTGAAACGGGTATTCGCCTCCACACCCGAGCGACTGCGCCCCGTCGACTTCTCGCGCATCGCCGACACTTTCACCCTCGGCAGTCCCGAATATGACGAGGTGATGCTCAAGGCTGTAGAAATCCACCCCCTTGACCCGCAGGCCAACGTCAACGCCGCCTCAATCGCGATGCGTCATGACGACCTCGATGCCGCCGCCCGTTATCTCGACCGTGCAGGAGACTCCCCCGAAGCCATTTACACCCGCGGCGTACTCGCCGCTCGTCGTGGCGACGATGCCGGTGCCCGCTTTTATCTCGACCTCGCCGCAAAGGGAGGCTTGGAACAGGCTTCCCGACAGCTCGACATCCTCAACGAGATGCGCTCGCGCCCGACAGTAACATATCTGATTACTCCGACTGAAAAGAAATAAATCAATTAATCAATAATTTTTATCTTAAAATGAAAAATCTAAGCAAATTCTGTATGGGATTCGCCGTGCTGGCAATGACAGCGTGTAGCGACGAACCGGTAGGAAACAGCAGCGAGCCCACCGATTGGGAACTCGGGAAAGACGCCTACATGACCATCAACATTATCGATGCCAACAGCGGCAGCCGATCAATCGAAGACGGAGGGTTTGAATTTGGCGATTTCAATACCGAATCAGATGTCGTCAGTGCCCGTTTCTTCTTCTTCGATGCCAACAAGGTATTCGTGTGCGAGGCAAGTCGCTGGATTGAAGGAGGAATGAATCCCGATGGAGACACCAACAAAGATCAGAACATCGAGCATTTTGGAAAAAGCACCCTCGTTATCCGCAACAACGGCAACACCACCGCGCCCAAGTATCTGCTGACCGTGCTCAACGCCCCCACAGGCTTCCAGCCCAAGTCGACACTCGACGCTACCGCCAAGACTCTCGAAGTCGCCGCAACATGGAGCGAGGGTACCGGCAACAGCAAGAAGACTCACTTTGTCATGTGTACCACAAGCTACTATGGCAAAAGCGAGACCCACGACAACGACACTTATTTCGCCAACGTGATTGACCCCAAGTATTTTTACAGCGAACCTGTGCCCGAAAACCTTCAAGGCAAAAACGTTCTCAACGTCTATGTGGAACGTCTTGCTGTAAAGGTTCAGGTCGCTATTGACAACAATCTCGGCGGCTCCGACGACAAGAAAGTCATAAACGGTGAAACATACTACAAGCTCCCCCTGACCGTGGGCGGAAACGAGAACGGCCCGGTCAGCGACATTACCGCTGCTACCGAAATCTGGGTCAAATTCATCGGATGGGGACTTAACTCGACAGCCAAGCAGACCTATCTTGCCAAACAGCTCCCCGCAGTCACTTCGGAAACCGCGACTCTGTGGGAACCGTTCAAGGACTGGAACGATGCCTCCAACTTCCGCAGCTACTGGGGTCAGGGTGTGGCATACGACAAGGATATTGAGGCCGTAGTCGACAACCCCTACATCAACTTTGTCTCAGCACCCACTCTTACCGGCAATGTGGTTCTTGCAAGCGAACTCGCCCCTGCCAACGCCGCCTACTGCAACGAGTACACCAACACCCCCGACAAAATCTTCAAAGAAGTGAACGAGCTGGTCGACGGCACAATGACCCCGGTTAACCGCGTCATCCCCGCCAAGACGACGAGCGTGGCTCTCAAAGCTGTCGCATATGAGAAAGACAACAATGACAATTTCACGCCCCTCAACCTTGTCATGCACAACGGCATCCTGTTCAAACAGCCCAACTATCGCGCCTACCTGCTCAACACCATCGATCAGGCTAAAAAGCTGAACTTCTACACCTATGTAGGTACCGTAGAGATCCCCGTTGAAGGTTATACCCCCACCACAGAGGATAAATTCACACAGATTGACGAAACCTATTTCGTGCTTGCATCAGCAGGTCTCGGCACCGGAACTGTAAAAGTTGTTCCCAACCTCCCCGAAGGCACCAAGCTCTATGAGCAGAAGGCCGACGGCAAGTTCTATCCCATCGCCGATCCCGCCACCGCTCTCAAGACAGTCCTCGATGAAGCTCAGAATGTTGAAACTTGGGGCAAGAGCATCGCCTATACCGACGGCTTGATGGCCTACACCATTCCCGTCGAGCACCTCAACGCCGACAAGACCAACCTCGGCGAAGACGAGACCAATCCCAACGACCAGAAACGCGAAGGATACTACGGCGTTGTGCGTAACCACTGGTACAAAGTGACAGTCACCAAGCTCACCCGCATCGGCCGCGGCATCTTCGTTCCCGGTGACGGCACACAGGAAAATCCCGGCGAACCCATCATCCCCGACGAACCCGATGATCCCACCTACTACCTCGGCGCAAAAGTCAGCATCCTCTCTTGGAAAATCGTAAACCAGAGCGCAGGTATCTAATAACAGTAAAAAGTGAAGGGAGAAAAGTTGATTTCGGGCTTTGCCTGAGTAAAACGAAGTATCCCTTCACCTTTCACCCTTCACTATTCACCCCCTCCCCACCTACCCGGGAGCTTATACACATCTGACACTGCCGACGATA
>CAMWRO010000215.1 GCA_947176615.1 uncultured Porphyromonadaceae bacterium | reverse complement strand
CTCGAAGACGTGCGTGTTGAACGCCGCCCCTTCCAGTATCTCTATGCCGACGGTGCCGACGACATCTTCATGAACAACGAGACTTTCGAGCAGATTCCCATCAACAAGGAACTCGTTACCGGAGCCGCTTTCATGAAAGAAGGTGACACAGTCGAGGTTGTCAGCGACTCGTCGACCGAGACCGTGCTTTTCGCCGAAATGCCCATCCGCACTGTCCTCCAGATCACCTACACCGAACCCGGCATCAAGGGTGATACCGCAACCAACACTCTCAAGCCCGCCACTGTCGAGACAGGTGCCGAAGTGCGCGTTCCCCTCTTTGTCAACGAAGGTGACTTCATCGAAATCGACACCCGCGACGGTTCCTACGTCAGCCGCGTGAAGATGTAATAACAGTTTTACTTATAAAAAAGCGACAGCCGCAGTGTTCTTTACTGCGGCTGTCGCTTTTTTTATCGGGTTACATGATTCCGGCATGGCGGAACATCTCGGCGTAATAGGCGGCTTTCTTTTCGAGGGCAAGCGGATAGGCCCGGGAGGTTGACGGCATCCGCCATATCTCAAGACCATCGTCAGCCGTGACCATCTCACCCATCTTGGGCAGCGGAGTACCGGTTATCCCGGCGACGACACCGGCCGCTTTCTCGCCCGTTGTGGCCACGGTGTGACACCGAGGCATCTTGGCGAGAAGATCATACAGTGCCACCGGCTCGACTATTTCGAGAAATTTGTCAGAGGCATTCCCTTTCAGGCGGCGCACCTTGTAACCGGTATCATTCATGGCAATACCTTTTTCGTTGAGCAGCTGCTTTATCGCGTCAAGATTGAACAGCTTTGTCCCGCGGTCACAGAGCGCATAACGGTCACCCATGAATATCAACCCCATCATAAACCAAAAGTCATTGGTGCGGTTGGGATAATAAAAATCCATCGACCACCTGTGACTGCCGGGAGGGAAAGTCCCCATGATGAGAATCTTTGCCCCGTCAGGGATAAAGGGCTCCCAAGGATGCTGCTCTATCTGAATCATGTCATTTTCCATGTCTGTAAAACAATTAGACACTCTTACGAGATTGCTTTTGCTGCCGCGAGAATTGCCTCTGACAGCGTGGGATGGGCATGTATCGAGGCGGTGACGGCATCAATCGTCAACGAGGCCGACATGACGGTCGCGACCTCTTGGATTATATCTGCCGCATGGGCACCGACAACGTGGCAGCCGAGAATGAGGCGCGAGTCGGCATCGACCAAGATTTTAACCAGTCCGTCAGGCTCATTCATGGCAAGAGCTTTGCCATTGGCCCGCATGAATGATTTGCCGGCCTTGAAATTCAATCCTGATTCACGACACTGTTCCTCAGTCATGCCCACCATCGAGCATTCGGGCACCGAGAACACGGCACTCGGAATTACACCGAGGTTGACATCCGTGTGTCCGAGCGCGACAAGTCCCTGTGCCTCGGCAGCATGGGCGAGCATACAGCGGCCGTTGACATCACCGACGGCATACAGACCTTCCGTTCCGGGAACTTTCATGGAATCATCAACCACGACAGCGCCACGGTGCCACTCCTTGACTATCTTGTCAAGTCCATCAGGCACAACAGGCCGACGGCCGACGGCCATCACGACGGCTGCCGCGCTGACTGACTGGGTTTTCCCTTTGCATTCGTAGGTCACAGTCCATTCAGGGGTGTCAATCGCTGTCACGCGGGCACCGGTGATGATGTCGATGCCTCGACGTTTCAGCGACATGCGCAGCCGCTTGGCAATCTCGCTGTCAAACGGCGGCAAAATCTCCTTGCAATACTCGATTACCGTAACTTTTGTGCCGAAAGCCGCGAATATCGAGGCAAACTCAATCCCGATAACACCGCCACCTATTATTATAAGTGACTCGGGGACGAAATCGGTCCAAGACAGCAACCGGTCGCTCGTCAGAGCATACTCCGCTCCGGGAATATCGAGCATGGCAGGACGCGAGCCTGTCGCGACAATCACCTTGGGAGCCGTGTAGGTCTCGCCGTTTACCTCGACGGTAGACTCGTCGACAAACCGCACCTCGCCAAGCACGACGTTGACCCCTTTGAGCAACATCGCTATCCCTTCGCGCAACTGAGCGACAACCTCGTCCTTGCGGGCAACCACCCGCTCCATATTCACCGACGGGGTGACCGGCTCGGGAGCGACACCGAGCTGCGCCGCATCGGCAAGAGTCAGCGCGGCATCGGCTGACCGGCAGAAACACTTGGTCGGGATACATCCGCGGTTAAGACATGTCCCGCCCAGTTCGCCACGCTCGATAAGCGTGACCGACAGGCCCTCGGCGACGGCCTCGACGGCTGTATTGTAGCCGCCGGGGCCGGCTCCTATGATTAAAACATCACTTTTCGTCATCGGCAATCATCGGCTGATAGGTTACGACAGGTTTCAGCGCGGCGGTCGTATCGTCGGGGCGGCGCACCGGGGTATCATGGGGCGCGTTCTTGACCGTCGCCGGATCTTCGGCAGCCTCGCGGGCAATATCCCGCATCACGGCGATAAACTCGTCGAGAGTCTCCCGGCTCTCGGTCTCGGTCGGCTCAATCATGAGCGACTCGTGGAACAGAAGCGGGAAATAAATCGTCGGGGCATGATAGCCGTGGTCAAGCAGCCTCTTGGCGACATCGAGAGTGGTGACACCGGTCGACTTGTCAACCAGTCCGTCAAACACAAATTCATGTTTGCACACACGGTCGATGGGCAGCTTATAGAGGTCACGCAACGACTCCTTGACATAGTTGGCGTTAAGCGTGGCGAGTTTTCCGGCCATCATCAACCCCTCGCGCCCGAGCGTCAGGATATAGGCAAGCGCCCGGAGCTCGACACAGAAATTGCCGAGCCATGACGACACGCGCCCGAGCGAGGTAGTCTCGTTGACTGTCTCAAACTCGCAGAACAGCATGTCGTCGCTTTTGATGACACGCGGATTGGGCAGAAATTCCTCCAACCCGGCTCGCACACCGACCGGACCGGCTCCGGGTCCGCCCCCTCCGTGAGGAGTCGAGAATGTCTTGTGAAGATTGATATGCATCACGTCAAAACCCATGTCGCCGGGACGCGCCACACCGAGCATCGGGTTAAGGTTGGCCCCGTCATAGTAGAGGAGCGCGCCTGCGTCATGCACCATCTTGGCAATGCGCGGGATATTGTGTTCAAAGAGTCCGACAGTGTTGGGATTGGTCATCATGACGGCAGCCACTGTATCGTCGAGAAGCGCGGCAAGTGCATCGACATCCACAGTCCCGTCGGGCAGGCTCTTTACCTCGACCACTTTGAGACCGGCGACGGCGGCACTCGCGGGATTGGTTCCGTGGGCCGAGTCGGGCACAATCACGACATTGCGTTTCTTGTCATTGCGGCTGTCGTGATAGGCGCGGATTACCATCAGTCCTGTCAGCTCGCCATGTGCCCCGGCATAGGGGTTAAGCGTGAACTCGGCCATGCCGCCGAGTTCACACAGCAGTTTCTGCAACGTGTAGTAGGCGCGGAGGCATCCCTGAACGCTGAAATCATCCTGCAACGGATGTATGTCGCGGAATCCCGGCATCGCGGCAATCTCCTCGTTGATTTTGGGATTGTATTTCATCGTGCAGGACCCCAGCGGGTAGAAGCCTGTATCGACTCCGAAATTATTGGTCGACATGTTGGTATAATGTCTCACCACCGTCGGCTCGTCGACCTCGGGAAGGCCGAGAGGCTTTTTCCGCAGCAGTTGCGACGGGATTGCCGACAGCGCGTCGGCAGGCATCCCGGGAAGTTCCTCCCGTTTCACATAACTGCCACGACGGCCTTTTCGCGACAACTCGAAAATGAGTTTGCCATAATATTTTCTGTTCATAGCAGTATCGGTTTAGATTTCAACATTGGCGACCGGGGCATCGATGATTTCCCTGACGCGCTCGATGTATGCGTCAATCTCGTCAAGGCTGCGACGCTCCGTCACGCAAATCATTATCTCGTTATCGTCGAGTATCAAGCCGGGGAAAATCCCGCCGAGATTGTCGAGCGCATAATTGTCAAAGCGTTCCGTGTCAAGTTTCCATTTCATCACAAACTCGTTGAGGAACGGCTTGTCGGGATATTTCAGCTCCATCGCGCCGGTTTCTTCAAGGCGCTTGGCGAGATAATGGGCCTTTTCACACGATATTTCGTTGACCTCGCGCAACCCGTCGGGTCCCATCAGCGACAGGTAGACGGCGACATAGAGCGCCATCAGTCCCTGATTGGAACAGATGTTGCTGGTCGCCTTGTCGCGGCGGATGTGCTGCTCGCGGGCCTGAAGGGTCAGGACAAACACCCGCTGTCCCGACGCGTCGGTAGTCGCGCCGACGATGCGTCCCGGCAGTTTGCGCATCAACGCCTTGGTGCAGCAGAGGTAGCCGAGATACGGACCTCCGAAACCGAGGGGCATACCGAGCGACTGCGCCTCGCCTGCGGCAATGTCGGCACCCCACTCTCCGGGCGACTTGATTGCACCGAGTGCCGACGCGGGCGCGGTCATGATGAGCAATGCTTTTGCCGCATGAACGGTGTCGGCCACGCCGGTATAGTCCTCAAGGATGCCGAAATAGTTGGGCGTCGGGAGGATGACAGCGGCCACACCGCCGTCGGCAAGCATCTTTTCCATCTTGACGAGGTCAGTGACTCCGTCTTTCTCAGGAATATTGTCGACAATCACGCCGTGATAGCGGGCATAGGTATAGAGGACCTTGCGGTAAATGGGGTTAAGCGTCTTTGACACGAGGACGCGGTTACGCTTCTTGGCATGAGCGACAGCCATCAGCATCGCCTCGGCCAATGCGGTCGTGCCGTCATACATCGATGCATTCGACACCTCCAGTCCGGTCAACGATGCCATCATTGACTGGTATTCAAAGATATATTGCAGCGTACCTTGCGAAATCTCGGGCTGATAGGGAGTGTAGGCCGTGAGAAATTCGGAGCGGGAAGTAATATAGTCGATTACCGCCGGGGCATAATGGTCATAAAACCCGCCTCCGGCAAAACAGGTCAGCCGGGAGTTTTCGCCGGCGAGAGCCTTGAAAAACTTCCGCACCTCGTCCTCGCTCATGCGCGGCAAGATGTCATAGTCCCCTTTCAGGCGCAGTTCGGCCGGAACGTCGGCATAAAGATCGTCAAGCGACCCTACACCGCACCGTTCAAGCATCGCCGCGATATCCTCGGGGGTAGGGGGGAAATATTGGCGTGACATAGATCAGAT
>CAMWRO010000214.1 GCA_947176615.1 uncultured Porphyromonadaceae bacterium | reverse complement strand
TCGACTGCGCACCGAAGTCGGGCGACAATTGCGGAATAGGGTTGGAAGGCAGCGCAAGCTCGGGGTTGCGGTAATCGGCAGGATCCAGACCGGTGGCATAGCCTCGGTTGACTATGCGCTGGCGGTTGCCGCCGTAGACACTCGCGGGAATCATGACATAGTTGTCGCTCGACCACGGCGCGCGGTCAAAGGCCACAGCCACGCCCGACGACTCCATCGGCACGGCAGCGACAAACTTGAACCGATAGGCGATACCATCCTCAACCGAGTCGGCCGACACAGTGACAGTCCACCGTCCCGACTCGCCGGCGGGACGGGATGACACAAGCATCTCTCGATTATAGGTGCAGTCAAGAACCCTGATACCGTCACCACCGACAGGCTTTTCAGGCAACCATTTGGCCGAGGCACTCACAGCCGCGACCAACGATATAGTGATGAATATTGTCCGTTTCATATCGGACAAATTTACACCAAAATTCCCCGCCCCGCACACCACATCCGCGTCAATAAATGACACATATAATGCAATCGAGGTTACAATCCATAATTTGCCGAGGCTATTCCTCTATTTCTTCGAGATCGAAAAAAAGTAGTTTGGTATATTCCGTATCCGACTCTGTACTTAACGGTATAAAGCCATTTTTAAGATAAAAAGTTTCAGCATTAATATACGCGTCAACGGTCAGGAATCGGCAACCAGTTTTATTATCTTCAACAAAGTAGGATTTAATAAAATCAAGAATAAAAGTTCCAAGCGATTGCCCTTTGACAGATAAGTCTATACCAAGTCGACAGATTTTAACTGCCGGATAACTTTTAAGTCGTTTTTCATTAACAAACCTTTTCTTACGGAAACGGTTGAACTCAGTCTTGCTTTCAAAATCTGAAATTGAGACCCTATCATTTGCAAGACTGAAAAATCCAACCACATCATTAGTCCTTTAATTTCAATGACGTATGAAACAGCTAAACGAGCCTGTCGATAGCGAACAGACTCGTTCAAAATAAAATCATTCAAATCTTCGTCCCCACAATCAAAAGAGCGAACAACTTCCTCTTTAGCAAGCCGACGGATTTGATAAAGTTGAGTAATTTCGTTTAATGTCATATCGTCACTTAACGAACATTGACAGCGCAGCGCGATAATTGGCCAACCGTCGACGACGGTCGGATTCTGATTCTTTTGGAGGGTTTTTCATACGTTCCTCAAAACGCCGTGCATCTTCACCGAAAAGAATCGGAGTTTCTTTTATAGGTCGTGCCATGTGAGTGAGAGTTTTAATTCTAATGCAAAGATATAACAAATTTCTGATATAACCTGTTTTATATCTCAACAACTTATGCAATTCATGCAAATTGCACAAAGAGCGGAATATTTAACGGTTTAGGATTTCTTTTCCCAGATATAGAGCTTGTCGCTGGGGCGGATTTTCTTGTCGGTCTTGATTGAGAAACTCTCCCCCTTTCTGACAGTATCGACCGGCTTGAGGTCGACGCGCATCTCATCGACGGTCATGATAATAGCCCCTGTGGTCGGGCCGGTGATGACGATTTCGTCGCCAAGGTGCAGCTCACCGCTCTCCATCAGGAACTCGCCGACACCGATTGCGGGGAAATAACGCACCCCCTTGGCAGCGTAACGCTTGACGCGAGTTGCCGACGAGCCATATTTCGACGACCATTCGCCCAAACGCTGGCCGAGATAATAGCCGTCCCAGAATCCACGGTTAAAAATCTTTTCAAGCTCGGCATCCCACGCCGCAATCTTCTCCTCGCCATAGCTGCCTTCACAGATAGCGTCGATAGCGGCCGAGTAGCACTCGACGGCCACCTTGACATACTCGGGGCCGCGGGCGCGCCCTTCGATCTTGAACACAGTCACCCCCGCATCAATCATCTTGTTGAGAAAGTGGATGGTCTTCAAGTCCTTGGGCGACATGATGTATTTGTTCTCAATATCGAGTTGGTCGCCTGTCTCGCGGTCGGTGACGGTATAGGAGCGGCGGCAGATCTGGGTGCAGGCACCGCGGTTGGCGCTCGAATTCATCTCGTGGAGGCTGAGATAGCATTTCCCTGAAACGGCCATGCACAGCGCGCCGTGACAGAACATCTCGATGCGCACCCGGCGGCCGCTCGGGCCGCAGATGTTCTCACGCTCGATTGCGTCGCTTATCGCCTTGACCTGATCAAGATTCAGCTCGCGGGCGAGAACGACAACGTCGGCCCATTGCGAGTAAAACCTGACAGCCTCGATATTGGTCACGTTGACCTGAGTGGAGATGTGGACCTCCACGCCGATGCTGCGGGCATACATAATCGCAGCCACGTCACTGGCAATAATAGCCGAGACACCGCTCGAAGCCACGGCGTCGATGATGGCGTGACAGGTGGCGATGTCGTTGTCATAGATGACGGTGTTGACCGTCAGATAGCTCTTGACTCCGGCCTCGTCACAGATTGTGGCGATGTTGCGAAGGTCGTCGAGGGTAAAATTGACGCTCGACCGGGAGCGCATGTTGAGTCCCTCGACACCGAAATATACAGCATCGGCCCCGGCCTCAATCGCGGCGTGAAGCGACTCGTAGCTCCCCACGGGAGCCATTATCTCAAAATCTTTCCTGTTCATCCCTGCCCTGAATTATGAATTGTGCATTATTTACGGTTATTATAAGCCTCAAGCGCATGTTCAAGAACGGTCATGGCGCGGTCAAGTTCCTCCTTGTTGAGGACATAGGCCAGTCGCACCTCATTGCGTCCCATGCCGGGAGTCGTGTAAAAACCCGATGCCGGAGCCATGAAGATGGTCTGCCCCTCCCATTCAAATTCCTCCAGACACCATTCGCAGAACTTGTCGGCATCGTCGACGGGCAGACGCGCCACGGTGTAGAACGCGCCCATCGGGATGGGTGAATAGCAACCGGGGATGCGGTTGAGACGGTCAATCATGAACTTGCGTCGCTCGACATACTCGTTGTAGGTCTCAAGCATATACTCGCGGGGGGTGTCAATCGAAGCCTCGGCGACGAGCTGCCCGAGCAAGGGCGGACTCAAGCGGGCCTGACAGAATTTCATGATGTTCTTTTTCAGCTCCTTGTGCTTGGTTATGAGGGCTCCGACACGGATTCCGCACTCATTGTAACGCTTTGACACCGAGTCAATCAACACCACCTGTTCCTCGATGCCGGGGAGATGGAAGGCCGAAATATAAGGCGCGCCGGTGTAGCAGAACTCGCGATAAACCTCGTCGGAAAACAGGAACAGGTCATGTTTCTTGACGATGTCACGGAGCTGCAGCATCTCTTTCATCGTGTAAAGATAGCCGGTCGGGTTGTTGGGGTTGCAGATGAGGATGCCCTTGGTGCGCGGGGTAATCAGTTCCTCAAACTTCTCCATCGGGGGAAGGGCGAAACCCTCGTCGATGCTCGACGGCACGGTGACGATTTTGGCCCCGGCCGATATTGCGAAAGCCATATAGTTGGCATAGGCCGGTTCCGGCACGATGATTTCGTCGCCGGGGTCGAGACAGGCCATGAAAGCGAAAAGCACGGCCTCGCTACCGCCGGTGGTGACTATAATGTCGTCGACATCGACATCTATATTATAGGTGTGGTAATACTCGTGGAGTTTCTTGCGGAGCGACAGCAACCCTTCCGAGGGACTATACTCAAGCACCTTACGGTCGATATGTTTCAGCGCGTCCAGCCCCTCCTGCGGGGTGGGCACGTCGGGTTGTCCGATATTCAGACGATAGACTTTTACTCCCCGGTCCATGGCGGCATTGGCCAGCGGGACGAGGCGGCGTATAGGGGATGACGGCATTACTGTGCCGCGATGGGATACTTCAGGCATCTTTCAGAAAATTTTTAGAAGTTTTTTTTACCGCTTCGGGCGCGGGGTCGTGTTGGCTTCGTCATCTTTGGGACGGCGGCGCATCAACCCTTCATAGAGTGAGTTAAGGTCAATCACCCCGCCTTTGACCGAACTGCGGAGCGTCTTCGCATTGGATGCGCGGACGGGCGACCCGTAGGCGCGCCACAACAATCCGGCGATTTCATCAGCCTTGCTGTTGGTGCATCGGCCGGTTACCGCAAAGTAATCATTGTTGACCACGCCCTCGATGTCACCGCTCTCGATGGCGGCCATCAGTTTCTTGGCCGACTCTCCGGTGACACGCGACACCTCCCAGCGGCCGGTGGAATTGAGATATTCGACATCGGCCGCATCCTCTCCGGCAAGCGGAGCCACATGGGTAGGGGCGGCAACCGGGGCGACAGTGTCGGCAAGTTCCGTTTCGGCGGCGGGGACCGCGTCAAGGGTCTCGCCTCGCGGCAGGAACAGGGTCAGCGCGACCACCAGCAGCACGATGGCTCCGGCGACGGCAAGAATCCACTTTACACGGTTCTTGCCACGGGTATCATCGTGACCGTCGGCATCGGTCGGGGTTATTTCAGTCTCGACCGTGGGCAGCGACGCATCCACACTGTTGCGGGAGTCAGACGCCTCATCAGAGACATTCTCAAACACCGGGGCGCGATGACTGGCCGTAGCACGGTCAACATTGGCATCACCCTCACGCGATGCCTCGAAATTGGGAGCTACGGGGCGACCGCCGGTGAAACGCACATCGACATTGTAGACCTCTGAATTGTCCTGTGTCACCTGACGATGGGCGCGAAAACCGTGGAAATTACCGGAATGAAGACGGTTATATTCGGGAGTATTTTTTTCAATCGAAATCTGTTCCTCAAAAACTCTGCCGTCGCCGAAGTCAAGACGCAGCGTCACCCCCTGCTCGATCGGATGCAGCTCCAAGTCGATGGTTTCACGCTTCAGGAGGTCTTCGGCCGAAAATTCGAGTTTAAGCGGACGGTAATTGTTGGACGCGGCCTGAATCTCGACAGTCGCGCCGTCGGCGAGGTCGACTTCGGTCAGATCGACAGTGCGCTCCATCGTGTTGACCGGGCGGCCGTTGATGCTGACAGTGTAACCGTTGATAGTCGTTCCCTTCACCGATCTCACGGCAAGATTGAAACGCCGGGTGAAACGGATTCCGCACTGAGAGGCGGGACGCACACGGATTGTCGACCCGTCATACTTGACGTAGGCCGCAGGCTGTCCCACCGTCACGGTCTCCTCGCGCGGCGAAAATCCGTCGCGGGTATAGACGATTTTCAACCGGTCGCCGTCATAGGCCACCGGCTCGGATGTCTCCACCCCCTCGGGACACACCACCGTATATTGCTTTTTTATCGGGGTGGTCAGCCGCGTCATCTTTATGACGGGGCGAAGCGAGG
>CAMWRO010000213.1 GCA_947176615.1 uncultured Porphyromonadaceae bacterium | reverse complement strand
TGGGAAGATTCCGAGGGTTACAAGGTGTCATTCAAGAATTTCCCTATGGGACACGGGGAAAAGTCGGTCATACTCGTCCTGTGCGGCGGCATTGAGCTGAGCGATGCCGAGATGCTTGCCATCCGCTGGCACATGGGGGCGTGGGGTCTGAACCTCAACTCCTATGAGGAGGTGCGCAACTATGACACCGCCCACAAGCTCTATCCCCTTGTGTCGATTATCCATACCGCCGACACCCTTGCCGCGTCAATCATGGAACGCACCGGCAACGAACTCGACGAGGGTTAAACGCCCTCTTATTTTCGGCCGAGAAAGATTTTTTTCAGACGGCGCTTGCGGGCAATCTGCAAGTGCTTGGCGACAAAAGCGTTGCGGGCATCGGCCATGAGCCGGTCGCGCGCATCGCTCCCCTCGGCAAGTCCGGTCGCGTCGGCATAATGCCGGGCAAGCACCCCGACAGCCTCGACGGTATCGAAAATGGCCTGAAAATTAGTCACGAGCTTGTCGCGGTCGGTCACGCCGAACTCCATGCGGTTGATGTCGATAAGCGCAAACTCCACCGTGCCGTCGCCGTGCCGTTTCATCAGCACGTTGCCGGGCGAGAAATCTTTCATCCACACCTCCTTGCGATGCAGCTCGGCCATATAGCGGGCCACTTGGCAGGCCACGAAATCAAAATCGGGCCACTCGTGGGCGCCGCGCAGGTTCTCCCATTCGGGACCAAGCTGCTCGCTGAAAAAATAGCTGCGGCCATAGAGCAGCGCCCCCTTTTCCTCGACAAAGGCAACCGGGCGCGCGGTCATAAAGCCACGGGCAAGCAGCTCGTTGGCGTTGTCAAACGCTCGGCGCGCCTTTCCGGGACGAAACCATCGGTAGGCCACGCGGTTAATCCACGGCGGCACTCGGTAAGCCTTGATGTTTAGCTGCTTATAGGGAATGTCTCCCGGCGACGGAAGGGTATAGACCTTGTTGCGCCGTCCGTTGTAGATGATTTCGGCATCGCCGGGCACACCGTCACGGGCCACAGCCTCGACCAAAGGACGCACTGCCTCAAATCCCGAAGTTATTTTATATTCGATTCTGCTCATTGTTTAGCAAAGATACGCAGAATATATGAAATTCTATGTAAATTTGCGTATGGAAAAGTTGAAAATCGGTTTTGATGCCAAGCGGGCGGTGCGCAATTTTACCGGATTGGGCAATTACAGCCGTCTAGTCATCGACGTGCTGTCGCGTGAATATCCGGCCAACGATTACCGGCTCTATACCCCCTCGGTCAGGCAGAACGACCGCCTGAAACCGCTCGTCGGCCGCAAGAATGTCGCCCTCGTCACGCCCGACACCGCTGCCGGACGCGCACTCCCGTCCCTGTGGCGCGTCTATGGGGGGCTCACGTCGCAGATTGCCCGCGACGGCATCGGCCTGTTTCACGGACTGAGCAACGAGTTGCCGCTCGACATCACCCGCGCCGGAATACCGACCGTGGTGACCGTCCATGACCTCATTTTCCGCCGCCTGCCCGCGTGCTACAAGCCGGTTGACCGCGCCATCTATGACTACAAGTTCCGCCGTGCCTGCGAGAATGCGACCCGCGTCATCGCCATCAGCGAGCGCACCCGCGACGATATTGTCGAGCTTTACGGCATCAAGCCGGGCAAAATCGACATCGTTTATCAAGGTTGCGACCCTCAGTTTGCCGTCCCGGTCGACGAGGCGACCCGCAACCGTGTCCGTGCCAAATACAATCTGCCCGAGCGTTACATTATCGCCGTCGGGACAGTGGAACATCGCAAAAATCAGTTGCTGGCTGTCAGCGCATTGCGGCATCTTCCGGCCGACGTATCGCTCATCATCGTCGGCGGTCACAACAAGGACTATGTGAGAGAGGTGGCGCGCGAAGTCGCCGCACTCGGTCTCACCGACCGTGTCAGGCTGCTGAAGGGAGTGCCGTTTGCCGACCTTCCGGCGCTCTACTCGATGGCGACAGTCGCAAGCTATACATCCCGTTACGAAGGGTTCGGCATCCCGGTCATCGAGGCGATTTCGGCCGGAGTCCCGGTCATCGCCGCCACCGGGTCGTGCCTTGAAGAAGCAGGCGGTCCGGGAGCAATCTATGTCAGTCCCGACTCGGTGGATGCCTATGTCGATGCGGCCCGCGCCATGCTCGACGACCCCGCCATGCGCCACGACCTCGTCACCCGCGGCCGCGAGTATATCGCCCGTTTCTCACCCGAAAACTTCTCGCGAGGGTTGATGGAAACCTACACCAAGGCTCTCGGATAACACCCTCCTTTAACATCAATTAGGCAATATCGCGCCATCAGATTCGTTAAAATATTGATTAATTGACGATTTTAATGAAGACACTGCTTTAATGAAGACACTGCGATATTTACTATATATTCTCCTGACGGCTGTCATTGCGACATCGTGCATTGAGGACGGAGTCGACAACTCCCCCTCGGCACAGCCGCGATTCTCGGTCGACACCCTCAAGATGGGCACATTTTTCACCGGGCAACCCACCCCGACATTCCGGTTCACCGTCCACAACCGCAACAGCAAGATTATCAATATCACCTCTATCGCGCTACGCGACGGCTCGACTTTCCGCGTCAATGTCGACGGTCTGACCGGCACGACATTCAGCAATATCGAAATCCGTCCCGGCGACTCGATCTATGTGTTTGTCGAGGCGACAGTCGCGCCGCTCGGAACTCCCGTGGCCGGGAAAATCGAGGATCATCTTGACTTCGTGACCAACGGTGTCACCCGCGATGTCGTTCTATCGATCATCGGGCAGGATGTGACCCGCGAGCGCGGCACTGTCATCGATGCCGACACCCGCTGGGAGGCGGAGCAGCCTTATCAGATTTTCGACTCCCTCGTCGTAGCTCCCGACGCGACCCTTACCCTCGCCCCCGGCACAACCCTCTGTTTCCATGACAAAGCCATGATGCGGGTCTACGGCTCGCTCGTTACCGAGGGCACTCCCGAGGCACCCGTCAACATGACCGGCGACCGCACCGACAATGTGGTGGGTGATATTTCGTTTGACCTCATGGCCTCGCAATGGAACGGCCTTTATTTCGCGCCCGAGAGCCGTGGCAACCGCTTGAGCCACACTGTCGTGCGCAACACCGTCACCGGCGTGCAGGCCGACTCTCTCTCCTCGGTGGAATTTGTCAACTGCCGGTTGCGCAACTCGGCGGGATATGCCCTCGTCGGCTACCATGCCGACATCACCGCCATAGGCAGCGAGATTGCCGATGCCGCCGAAGGCACAATGCTGCTCCACGGCGGAACCGCCACCGTGAACCATTGTACCTTTGCCAACTATTACCTCTTTGCCGCCCTCCGCGGCCCGGCAGTGCAGTTCTCCCACGTCAACTCCGAAACCGACGACGGTTCGGGACTGCCGCTGCTCTCGGCCCGATTCACCAACTCCATTATCTACGGACTCGGCACCGACCTCTCGATAGGCGATTTTGACAGCACCGACGTGTATTTTGACCACTGCCTCTTTAAGAGCAGCGGCGAGGACGACGAGCATTTCATCATGTCGATATGGGATGAAGACCCGCTTTACTACACCGTGCGCGAAGACTACGTTTTTGACTACCGGCTGCGACCCGAGTCACCCGCTGCCGAGGCAGGCGACCCGGCCCTGACCCTTCCGGCTGCCGCCATCGACTTCCACGCCGTCCCCC
Source organism: uncultured Porphyromonadaceae bacterium (assembly GCA_947176615.1). Taxonomy (GTDB): domain Bacteria; phylum Bacteroidota; class Bacteroidia; order Bacteroidales; family Muribaculaceae; genus Duncaniella. Next base: position 1,597 of record CAMWRO010000213.1, on the reverse strand, counting down.
GCGACCCCGCCGTCCCCTCGATAGGCGCCTATCAGTTTGTCCTCCCCGCCGAGGAGGAGTGAACCCAATTAAAACTCCACATCATAACATCGCTCGGGGCACTGTATCTGCGTCGTTATAGCGCGTGGCAACGGTGGGCACTTATTGCAATCATGGATTATGCTTTTTATAAACACCTCGCCGTCGGTATAATAAAAATTCCACTGGCAGTATCCGTCGACCTGCCCGATTATCTCCGTTGGCGCAGGGACATAAAAATCGTCGACCTTTATTTTGCGTCGGGTTTCTTGGAACAATTTTCCAAAAAGCGATGTATCCGTAATGTCCACGAGTACCTCCTGATTGTCAATCATAGCAACCCTGTATCGCGATGCCGCCGAGTACATCACGCGGTAGTCAGCCTCCATCGAAAACGAGCCGTCGCCTTGATTGAAGATGATGATTTTGAACTTATCTGAGTCGTTAAATCGGCATTTCACAGCGTTTTCGACAAATGACTCGGCATAGCATTTCATTGTGGGATTAATGATTTCACACTCCTGTAGCCAAAGTGATTTTTCCGTTTCACCGCCCTTGGCCGAAAAACCGATAATGCTGATAATCGCAATAACAATGCACTTACGGATTAATGTCTTCATATCAATGGATTATGTAATACATATTAAAATACCGGAATACCGCTGAATATCCGGTCGCGGTGCTTGAATATTTATACATAGACTAATCTTTATGCGTGGTCACTTTAGTAATCCTTTTTATTACAAATTCAATCAGGTAAAACAATGCGGTCCCTATGAGAATGGCAAAAGTCGGATTTAGCAAAGTCTTATAGAACATCCTGACAATCCATATCGCTGTCAGCTGACGTCTGCGCGAATATGGAGCACGCCAACTATCACCGATGCAAATGTATTCATCAAACCCGGTGGGAAGCAGGGCTTCATGCAGGTCATCCGCGACTTTCGTTGCCTCGTCGATCGGGATATCTCCACTCAGTATGTGGGGACATATCCAATATATAGAAATATCGCGAGATGAGTCCTCAATCTCCAGTCTGAAACTTAGACTCTTGTCTCTTGATTTGATGCTGTAGTTTATGACAGGCTTGCCATCCTCAATTCTGTAACTGACAACACTTACAAGAAATTTTTCATGGTCAATTGCGTCAACACGACTCATGTTTTTATCAATAGATGCGTCGGGAGATTGCAAATCAATGCCCCAGTATCGGTAATAATGTGAAGTCTCCCATACGAGTGCAAATCCAATGCCGTACACGCTTAGACATACGCACAAGAATTTTAAAAACTTGTTCATTTATGAAACAATTGAAATAGTGAAACATACTGAAGGCTAATAGGTGATATGAGAGATACACATTTATTTAACGTTATAATTGAAAATGTGAATCCTACTGCAAGTCCAGCCAATGGTTGTGCTGTCCCCCAAACAAAACTCCGATAGACTAATATTGCATCTTCTCCGATGAGAAAAGGATTATATAAAGCGTCAACGAAACCCGATGCATTATGCCTGTCATATCCTTTGTCGTGTAAATAGGCGGCATAATCCAACTTGTTTTTGGGAGGTAAGGAGT
>CAMWRO010000212.1 GCA_947176615.1 uncultured Porphyromonadaceae bacterium | reverse complement strand
GGCCGATAGAGTAGGGGTGACGGCGCACTTTCTCGGTCAGCTGGCCCCCTTCCTCGTAACCGACATATCCGGGAGGCGCTCCGACGAGGCGTGACACGGTAAATTTTTCCATGTACTCGCTCATGTCGATTCTGATCAGGGTATCTGCCGAGTCAAACATGTACTCGGCCAGTTTCTTGGCCAGATGCGTCTTGCCCACGCCGGTCGGCCCGAGGAACATGAAGGTCCCGATGGGCTTGTTGGGGTCTTTCAGCCCGATGCGGTTGCGCTGTATCGCCTTCACAATCTTGGCGATGGCGGCGTCCTGCCCGATAATCTGGCTCTGGAGTGTGGGCGACATCTCTTTAAGCCGTCGTCCCTCGGCCTGCGCGATACGCTGCACGGGCACCCCTGTCATCATAGCTACGACTTCGGCAACCTTGTCCTCGTCGACAATCTCGCGGTGGGCGGTCAGCTGTTCCTCCCAGCGTCGCTTGGCGCTTTCAAGCTCGGCCTTGAGTTTCTGCTCGCGGTCGCGGAACGATGCCGCTTTCTCGAAGTTCTGCGACTGGGCGGCACGCAGTTTCGCCGCGGCTGCCTCCTCGATGCTTTCTTCGAGCAGCTCGATGTCGCGCGGAACGGTGATATTGGTGACATGGACGCGCGAGCCGGCCTCGTCCATCGCGTCGATAGCCTTGTCGGGGAAGTTGCGGTCGCTGATGTAGCGCTCGGTCAGCGAGACACACGCGTCAAGAGCCTCGGGGGTGAAAGTGACGTTGTGGTGTTCCTCATACTTGTCCTTGATATTGTCAAGTATGACGCGGGTTTCCTCGGGAGTGGTGGGCTCTACCATCACTTTCTGGAAACGGCGTTCAAGGGCACCGTCATTCTCGATGTTTTTGCGATACTCGTCGAGCGTGGTCGCGCCGATGCACTGGATTTCGCCGCGCGCAAGGGCGGGTTTGAGCAGATTGGCGGCATCCATCGACCCGGCGGCGTTGCCCGCCCCGACGATGGTGTGCAGCTCGTCGATGAACAGGATGATATTCTTGTTCTTGGCAAGCTCGTTGAGAATCGACTTGATGCGTTCCTCAAACTGGCCGCGATACTTTGTCCCGGCCACGATAGAGGCCATGTCGAGCGAGATGACGCGCTTGTCAAAGAGTATTCTTGACACTTTCCGCTGAACGATGCGCAGGGCGAGGCCCTCGACAATGGCCGATTTCCCGACACCCGGCTCGCCTATCAGCACCGGGTTGTTTTTCTTGCGGCGGCTCAGAATCTGCGCCAGTCGCTCGATTTCGACTTCGCGCCCCACGACAGGGTCGAGACGGGCCCCCGCGGCGGCAAGCGTCATGTCGTTGCCAAATTTGTCAAGAGCCGGCGTGTCGTTCCCACGGCGCGAGGCTGTGCCTGCCGCCGGCTGACGGGATGATTCGCCGCTCTCCCGAGGTGCGTCGGGCATTTCGTCGTCATCGTCATCGTCGCCGAACTCGGCACTCATGCTCGTTGCCTGACGGTCGGCAGCGTTTTTGCCGGCCATGAGCGCGTAGAGAGTCTCGTAGGTCACACCCGCACGGGTAAAATGGCTCATGAACGCCGAGTTGCGGGCTTCTGAATTATGGAATATCGCGAGAAGAAGATGGGCGGCATCGACTTCGTTGCTTTTCAACATGCGCGCTTCAAGAACGCTGAGCTTTATTATGCGACCCGTGATGTCGCTCATTGTGACATCGGCGATGGCCACGTTCCCGTGATAGCCGTTTTCCATAGCCGCGTCAAACAGCGACTTGTCAAGCTGCGAGCCCAAATCCCGGGCCGAGGTGCCGCGGCAGGCACGCGCGACAAGGCTGAACGACGACGACCCCGAATCGGCCAGTAACGACAGCAGCAGATGCTCGGGCATGACATGCGCGCTGTTGTGGCGCACAGCCTGATTGCGGCTGTCAGTCAGTATCTCTTTGAATTTTTGTGAATAAACAGTGTCCATCAATCTTTGTACCTTTCTGAATGTTTTGATGATAAATAAGCAAAAAATGTGCCAAACTGGAGGCGCTGACAGATTTTTGGATTCGCTTTAGTACTAATAACAATTAAAAAACATTTCTTGATTGCCAAAGGTAGCAATTTTTTCACGGAAAATTACTACCTTTGTAGGATAATTAACATATAAAAGTGCCGGGATTACACATTAATTATATATAGGATATGATTGACCCCCGGACTCCTAAAGACTATTTAACATATCTTGTAAGAATAAATCATGATTGAAGAAGATCGCATTATTAAGATCAACATCGAAAATGAAATGAAGAGTGCCTACATCGACTATTCAATGTCGGTGATTGTCTCTCGTGCGCTCCCCGATGTACGCGACGGTCTCAAACCCGTTCACCGTCGTGTGCTTTACGGAATGAACGAGATGGGCAACACTTCGGATCATCCCCACAAGAAGGCTGCCAACTGCGTCGGTGAGGTTATGGGTAAGTATCACCCTCACGGCGACTCGTCGATTTACGGCACGGTAGTGCGTCTCGCCCAGCCTTGGGCGCTGCGCTACACCCTCGTCGACGGTCACGGCAACTTCGGTTCGGTCGACGGCGACGGCGCGGCGGCTATGCGTTATACCGAGGTGCGACTCCAGCGCATCGGCGAGGAAATGCTGGCCGACATCGAGTCTGACACCGTAGACTTCCAGCCCAACTATGACAACTCCCGTCAGGAACCCGTGGTGCTCCCCACTCGTTTCCCCAACCTCCTTGTAAACGGCGCGTCAGGTATCGCCGTGGGTATGGCGACCAACATGCCTCCCCACAACCTGACCGAGTCAATCAACGCCTGTGTCGCCCTAATCGACAACCCCGAAATGGAGATTCCCGAGCTGATGAAACACATCACGGCCCCCGACTTCCCCACCGGCGGTACAATCTACGGCTACAACGGCGTGAAAGACGCCTATGAGACAGGTCGCGGACGCATCGTAATCCGTGCCCGCGCCGAAATCGAGGTTGAAGACAATCATGAAAATATAATCGTAACCGAGATTCCCTACAACGTCATCAAAGCCGACCTGATTGCCTATATCGCCGACCTCGTCAATGAAAAGAAACTCGACGGTATCGCCGACATCAACGACGAGAGCGACTACAAGGGAATGCGCATCGTCATCAAGCTCAAGAGCGACGCCAACGCCAACGTTGTCCTCAACAAGCTCTACAAGATGACCCAGATGCAGGCATCGTTCAGCGTCAACAACGTCGCCCTCGTCAACGGCCGCCCCAAGACCCTGAACCTCAAGGAACTCCTGTCGGCATTTGTCGACCACCGTCACGAAGTGGTAATCCGCCGCACCAAGTTCCAGCTCGCCAAAGCTCAGGAACGCGCCCACATCCTCGAAGGCCTCATCATTGCCTCGCAGAACATCGACGAGGTAATCGCAATCATCCGCGGAGCTTCTGACACCGAGACCGCGCGCGTCAAACTCTCGGAACGTTTCGGCCTGTCCGACGCCCAGACCGCCGCAATCGTCGAGATGCGCCTGCGTCAGCTCACCGGACTGGAACAGGAGAAACTCCTGCAGGCCTACAAGGAAATCGAAGACCTCATCGCCCGCTACCAGCTCATCCTCAGCGACGACCATGTGTGCCGCGAACTCATCAAGGAAGAACTGATTGAAATCCGCGACAAATATGGCGACGACCGCCGCACCGACATCGACTATACCGCCGGCGACTTCAATGCCGAGGACTTCTATGCCGATGACGATATGATTATCACCATTTCCCACCTCGGCTACATCAAGCGCACTCCCCTCAGCGAATTCCGCGCCCAGAACCGCGGCGGAGTAGGCGCCAAGGGTTCCGACACCCGTGACGAAGACTTCATCGAGCACATCTATCCCGCCTCGATGCACAACTACATGCTCTTCTTCACCCAGAAGGGACGCTGCTACTGGCTCAAAGTTTACGAGATTCCCGAAGGCGCCAAGAACTCCAAAGGCCGCGCCATCCAAAATCTGCTCAACATTGAACCCGATGACTGTGTCAAAGCGTTTATACGCGTGAAGGGATTGAACGATGCCGAGTTTGTCGAGAAACACAACCTCGTCTTCTGCACACGCAAAGGCGTAATCAAGAAAACGAAACTTGCCGCATACTCGCGACCCCGAGCCAACGGCGTCAATGCAATCATCATCCGCGAAGGCGACGAACTCCTCGGTGTCGAACTCACCGACGGCAACTCGCAGATCATCATGGCCAACCGCAACGGACGAGCCATCCGTTTCGACGAGACCCGTGTCCGCGAAATGGGCCGTATGTCAACCGGCGTGCGCGGCATGACGCTTGACGACGACAACGACGAAATCGTAGGCATGATATGCATGGAACCCGACACCGTCAACACTGTCATGGTAATCAGCGAAAACGGTTACGGCAAGCGCACCGCCCTCGACGTCGACGTGGAGACTGAAGACGGCACCGTCGAGAGAGTCCCCGTTTACCGCGTCACCAACCGAGGCGGCAAGGGTGTCAAGACGATGAACATCACCGAAAAGACAGGCTCACTCGTTGCTATCAAGAGCGTCAATGACGACAACGACCTTGTCATCATCAACAAGAGCGGTATCACCCTCCGTCTCCGCGTGGCCGACATCCGCGTCATGGGACGTGCCACTCAGGGAGTCCGCATCATCAACCTCGAAAAGCGCAACGACACTATCGCTTCGGTATGCTGTGTCGACACTGACCCCGAAGAAGTTGTCGAAGAAGTTGAAGAATCAACCGACGTGATTGACGAAACCCTCGTCGACACCGGAGCTGAGGCAACCCTTTTTGACGATGAGCCCGTTGACGAAATCGACGAGAACGAAACCGAAGAATGAAATAAACCCTAAGTGAGTGTCCGAAATTATTTAAAGTATTGCAGTGAGTGGTATGGAGAATGATTTCTGACTTGCGAAGAAGGCGCATAGCCGTAGCTCTGTAACTGATGAGCAGGACTGAAAGCAGCTTCATTGCGCTCGCTTGAATATATTAAATAATTTCCGACACTCACTTAATATAAAGTTACTTAAAATCAATTCTCTTATGAAGAAGATTAGCATCCTTGGCCTATGCCTCGCAGCCGCATTTTCAATGACGGCACAGATCAATGTCGTTAAGGAGGCTGACCGCGAGTTTAAGAAAGTGAAAAACTATGGAGAATACCAGAAAGCTCTCCAGATGATCACCCCCGCGTTCACCAACCCCGAAACCGACAAAGACGCCCAGACCTTCTACATCCCCGGAAAGGCCGGATTCAAACTCTATGACGACATGTATGGCCTCAAGCAG
>CAMWRO010000211.1 GCA_947176615.1 uncultured Porphyromonadaceae bacterium | reverse complement strand
GCGAAAATAGTCCTGATAAATCATATGTCGATGTTTTTGCTGCAAAGTAAACATCAACATGGCGCAATTCGCGGTACAGGATTATTCCTTTATATCTCAGATCAATTTGCAGAACATTTAAGCACCTATTTCGGAACGAATAACGCGCACCATCGCCACCTGTGGCGGCCGAAATTTTTGGCAAAATGAGTGGGGCGACTTCCTCCGAGGTCGCTCCACTCTGACTATGAAATCTATGTTATGCCGTTATCCTTTCTTTGATTAGGTGGGTGTTGGCATTGATGAGCCGGACAATGCGGTCACGGAGCAATTTTATCTAGTTGGCTTTCATCAGTGTTTCTACCTTGGGGTTGGTCAGCAATTCTTGGAACATCGTCACGGGGTGGATATAGTAACAACCGCCCTTGAACCCGTTGCGCATGATGGTGTCAGGGACTTTGATGCGTGGATATATCCATTCATCGGATATGCGCTGGAAGGCATCGTTGTCACCCCTTATCTCCAACGGAGAGCCGAAAGCGAATGAGTCAACATAGTCGCCAAGTGTGCGCTGGAGTCCTACGACTGTTGCGTATCTCAACCCTCTCTCCGCAGTTGGGGAAACGATAGATACCGAAACCTACCTCTTGCCATTCGTGACCGCAGTCCATACATACCGCCTTACCCGATGCTTGCTCGTTGACACGGCAGAGTTCGTAGGCGAAGAAGGGCTGCTCGCCCTTTGGCTTAAAACAACGTTTGCCACAAGCGGTGAGCTGAAGATTCCGCGCCGGTGAAAACGAATGGCGGCATATCGGCACTGAAATCCCATGAAAAAGTGGTAATTTTGCAATATGAAAACCAATGACAACCTTACAATCACCGAGGTAGAAGATGACAAAAAACAATATCTTCCTCTACTTTTGATAGGAGATGAATCAGAAACGATGATTGACCGTTATCTTGATTCGGGAACCCTTTATGTCGGCTTGTTTAATGGTAAGCCTATAGCTGTTTGCGTAACCGTCAATCTTGATTCCAATACTCTTGAAATAAAAAATCTTGCCGTCGATGCTGAATACAGACGGCATGGATACGGTCGTCGGATGCTTGAATATGTCGAATCACGACATTCAAATAAAAAAATTATTCTTGGAACCGGAGAAACGCCTTCAACGCTGAAGTTCTATAAATCCTGTGGCTATTCCTATTCTCATCGTATTCCAAATTTCTTCATAGATAATTACTCCGCTCCGATTATTGAAGAAGGGGTGACATTGCGTGACATGATCTATCTGGAAAAACAATAAAACATTGAAAAATGGGACTGCTATCACAGCAGAGCCCAAGTGGCAAATGCAAAATTTGGCACTAAATTTTAAGGACTTGTCGACTGAGGATAAAAACCAATGCCGGACAAAAACTACTCTCGTTTATGTGCATAAATCATTTCGACAACATCGGCACTTTGATTGAGCTTGGTTAAAGAATATCTCGAAAGCGGCAGACCGTCATTGAAAAGACGTATACCATTGCCGAGCGTGACGGGAAGCACCGTCAGATGCAACACATCAACCAGTCCTTCAGCCATAAGCTGATTGGCGACCGATGCGCCTCCGCAGATCCATATATCCTTTCCTTCCAGTTCCTTTAACCGGCCGACAAGGTCGCAAGGGCGTTCATCTGTAAAATGAATATCCTCCGCATCCTCTTTCTGACGATGTGTGATTACATAAGAGTGCAGACCGTTATATACCCAGACGTCAGGGGACAACTCGGTCACAATCTGATGATAAGTAGTCCACCCCATAACGACAGTGTCAACGTCGGCTATGAACCGGTCATAGCTCCCGGCAACATCTTCGGGTATGTTACAACTGTCAATCCAGTCTACCTTTCCATTGGAATCTGCGATATAACCGTCAATACTGGTTGAAATATAAAGAATAACCTTTCGCATTTGAATTTATTTTTCTTTCCGGAGACGTTTTTGTGCTTTACGTTCTAAGAATCTGCAAAGATAGCAAGTTGAGTCAATTTATCCAACAGTCAATCTAATGCGACTTTACTGATTAGGATATTTTATTCTAAAACACTGTCATCCACAGCCAATATACTCATTATTAACACTCTCGGCTGTGAAGGTTGACATCTCGCCCCACTGAAAATACGATATTGGAAAACACACGGACAAACCTCTCTGTCAATCAGCAGTCAATTTGCCCGAATAAGAAAAATGTTGTAATTTTGCAGTCACTAAAACCAATCAAGCTCAAAACCTATGGAACTGACTGAACTGACGGCTATTTCCCCTATCGACGGCCGCTATCGCGGCAAGAGTGAACGTCTCGACGAGTATTTCTCGGAGTTTGCCCTAATCCGCTACCGTGTGCGCGTGGAAGTGGAATACTTCATCTCTCTGTGCGAGATTCCACTTCCCGCCCTCGCCGACATTGCTGCCGATGTCGCTGAAAAGCTCCGTGACATCTATCGCAATTTCACTGTCAAAGATGCCGCCCGCATCAAAGAAATCGAAAGCGTGACTAACCACGACGTGAAAGCTGTCGAATATTTCCTCAAAGAGCATTTCGACGCTCTCGGACTTGAAAAATACAAGGAATACATCCACTTCGGCCTCACCTCTCAGGACATCAACAACACCTCGGTCCCCATGTCGGTAGCCGAGGCGTTGCGCGACGTTTACCGTCCCGCCCTCACGGGCCTCATCGAGCACCTTGAAGCTCGTGCCGAGGAGTGGAAAGACCTCCCCATGCTTGCCAAGACCCACGGGCAGCCGGCATCGCCGACCCGTCTCGGCAAAGAAATCCGTGTTTTCTCCTACCGTCTGCGCCGCCAGCTCCAACTGCTTGACGCTGTCCCTGTAAGCGGTAAATTCGGTGGTGCGACCGGCAATTTCAACGCCCACCTGACAGCTTTTCCTTCTATTGACTGGCGTGACTTCGGCGCTCGATTCCTGAGCGACAAACTCGGCATTGAACGCGAGGAATTTACCACCCAGATTTCCAACTACGACAATCTCGCGGCACTCTTTGACGCGCTGCGCCGCATCAACACCATCATCCTCGACCTTGACCGCGACATGTGGATGTACATCTCGATGGAATATTTCAAGCAGAAAATCAAGGCCGGCGAAGTTGGATCGTCGGCTATGCCCCACAAGGTCAACCCTATTGACTTCGAAAACTCGGAAGGCAACCTCGGGATGGCAAACGCCATTCTCTCCCATCTTGCGCAGAAACTCCCCGTCTCACGACTGCAACGCGACCTGACCGACTCGACCGTGCTACGCAACATCGGTGTGCCTCTCGCCCACTCTCTCATCGCAATTGCCTCGACAATGAAGGGCATGAACAAGCTGCTGCTTAACGAAAACGCCATCAATGCCGACCTTGATTCCACATGGAGCGTCGTTGCCGAAGCAATCCAGACCATCCTCCGTCGCGAAGGCTACCCCCACCCCTACGAGACCCTGAAGGCCCTCACCCGTACCAACACGACCGTGACCGCCGAAACCATCGCGACATTTGTCGACACTCTTGAAGTCTCGCCCGAGGTCAAGGCCGAGTTGAAACGACTGTCCCCCCATAGCTATACAGGATATTAACCGACATTTGTTTCCGGCCGGAACATCAGCCGTGCCGGCCGGAAACATTTAAACGTATATCTATAAGCGACAATCCACCCCTTCCATAGCACCGCACCGGCCTCCTCGACAAACAAAATCACATTTTTTAACCAGCCGATTCATTATTAGCCACTTTTTTACCACAAAAAAATTAGCTTATTCCACGAAAAAAAGCTAATTTTGCATCGAAACTTATGTTTTAGTGCCACATTTTATGGCCCATTGTTTCAACAATATCTTCCATTATGCGGTTCTATATCTTGGAGGACTTCCCAAACTAACTAATAAACTCAATTCAAAAACAATATAAATCATCAACAAATAACTTAAAAGCTAATATAACCCGCCGAGAGGCTGAGTCAACTCTAAAATTTTAACATCTGAGATTAATCAAGTAGAATTTATGGACAGCAACGAAAAAAAAGTAAAAAGACCTCGCATCGGGGAAAGCCGTCCTGTAAGCGGCGCAGACCCTAATCCCGAAGTGCGCAACGAAGTTTCGCGTCACAACGACTTTAATACCCGTCAGGGAGACGAACAGCAGCAACAACAAGGAAACGGATACTACCCTAACCGTCCCTATCAGCAAAACCGTCCTTACAACAACAACCGTCAACAAGGCGGCTACAACCGTTACAACAACAACGGCGGTTACCAGCAGCGTCAGGGCGGATATAACCGTTACAATAACAACGGCGGCTATCAGGCACGTCAGCAACAACACGTCCCCGCTGACTATTCACAGAACCCGGCACCCGCTCCCGAACCCAAGGAAGGAGCTGAAACGACTGCACCCGAATCGACCGGCTACACCCCGGCCAACAATACCGGTGGTTACCAGCCGCGCCATCAGCAGGGCGGATACAACAACTACCGTCAAGGCGGATACAACAACCGTCAGGGTGGGTATAACAACAATAACCGTCAAGGCGGATACAACAACAACCGTCAGGGTGGATATAATGCCCAAGGCGGATATAACAACAACCGTCAGGGCGGATACAACAACCAAGGCGGGTACAACAACAACCGCCAAGGCGGATACAACAACAACCGTCAGGGCGGATATAACAACAATAACCGCCAAGGCGGATACAACAACCGCAAGCCCTCGCAGCCGCGCCAGAACCAGTTTGGCATGCCCCACGGCGGAAAGAGCTTCACTCCGCGTCCCAAGCGCATCGAGTATGAAATGCCCATCCCCGATCCCAACGAACAGATCCGTCTCAACAAGTTTATGGCCAATGCCGGTATCTGCTCTCGCCGCGAAGCCGACGAGTTTATCCAGCAGGGCCTCGTAAAGGTCAACGGTGAGGTCGTTACAGAACTCGGCACCAAGATTTCCCACAACGACACCATCGAGTATGATGACAAGGTAGTGACACTGGAAAGAAAGTGCTACATCCTTCTCAACAAACCCAAGGACTGCGTCACCACCAGCGATGACCCCAACGGCCGTCTGACCGTCATGGATATTGTCAAGGGAGCCTGTGACGAGCGCATCTACCCCGTGGGACGACTCGACCGCAACACCACCGGCGTCCTCCTGCTCACCAACGACGGCGACCTCGCGTCCAAGCTGACCCATCCCAAGTATGTCAAGAAGAAAATCTATCATGTGTGGACCGACAAAGACATCTCCGAGGACGACATGCAGCGCATCGCCGACGGCATCGAGCTTGAAGACGG
>CAMWRO010000210.1 GCA_947176615.1 uncultured Porphyromonadaceae bacterium | reverse complement strand
CTGCTATTATTCAAGATTACTTCTTTCTATGTCTAAACTTGATGGATTTCTTGGCATTGCGTTTGGGATATTTGACCTTGATTGTCACAGGGTCGTCGTAGTCCTCTGCCTCTATGCGGAGTGTCGCCTCTTTTAACGGATAGCCGTCCTCAGCTTTCAACCCCCGGTCATAATCCCAATAAATGCGACATGGATGTTTATCGTCAAAATATTCAGGTGAGATAAGTTCTGAATCTTCATCTCCATCTTCATCAATCCAAACACGTTCCACTGACAGATTTTCACAATCAATCCCATTTCCGTTTTCGTCAGTCACTTTAAGGTCGAGATAATGATTTTCCTCGCGTTCTGTATAAGGCATTAAACCTGTTACAACCAGTCCCCCCAATAAGGCATTATCATCCGGTACAAGTGTGATTGTCACATCTCTCATACCCTCGGTTACACTGATTTTTTGCGATTCATAACCCACATATTTCACTTCTAACGTATCACCGATATTAGCCGACAATCCGAAACGACCGTCTAAATCAGTATCGACTCCCGACGCGGTGCGTCTATTTAATATAATTGCTCCGATTAACGGCACTTTTGATATGGTTCCGTCAGGTAAGGTATCACCGCTCAACACTATCCCTCTCACTGTTATAGTATCAGCCATAACCGGAATGCTCCCTTTAAGACAACTCTGTGGTTCTTGCATGGTTTGAGCCGCGGAAGCCATTGGCATAAGCATGGCGAGGGATGCCGCCGAGATTCCGGCGAGGGCGACGGCTTTTCCGGCGAGGAAGCGGGCGCGGAGCTGCTGCTCCAAATAGCGGACTTCGGCTTCACATTTGGGGCATGTGCCGAGACAGTCGCCCTTGTAACGACATTCCGATGTAGCGAACTCGATGCCGTTAGCCTCGGCAATCTGCCGACGTATCTCTTTCAGAATCTTGCAGGTCTGTTTTCCTCGTACCATAGCGTCAATGTTTGCGGATTTGGTAGGTGAATAAATCGAATCGGTCGTATCCGAGCGTTTCGAGGGACTTGCGGCTTTTCTCGCGGTCTGTATCGGTGTTATAGTCGGGAATCAGCGGTAAGCGGACAATGCAGTCGCGCTGACGACCGGCATCGGCTATCAGGCCGAGGTTGTCGAGAACAAGGTCGTTTGACTTCCCCGTGTAGCTGCGGTAAATGTCGGGGTTCATATCCTTGATGTCGATAATCAGGGTATTGACCACCGGGAGCAAAGCCTCGACGTTGGCCGACGGCACGTTGAGCGACGTTTCAAGATTAAGCTGCCAAGCCGGTCCGCAAAGTTCCCGGAACTCATGGATAAACTGCGGGCGAAGACATGGCTCACCGCCGCCAAAAGTCACACCGCCGTTTGTGGCTATGAAATAAAGCTCGTCGATGCGCGTCTCGGCATACAGTTCCTCAGGCCAATACTCTCGGAAACGACCGCCGTCGCCCAGCGACTGCGGGTTAAGACAATAGCGGCAACAAAGCGGACAACTGTGGAACGCCACAAGCGTAGTGACACCGTCGCCGTCGGTCGAAAGGCGATGCCGCGCAATGCCTATTATCTTAGCCGGTTGTATCTTCATGGAATTATTACTTGTAATCAAGCAAATTTACAACAAATAATCAATATTATATACAACAAACATCACATTATGACAAAAAATCTCCATTTGCCACATCAGGACTGTTGCTATTGTGTGAGAAATACTCACCCGGAATAGACCCTGATGACGAGATTTCAAAATGTATCAGCCATGTAACTGTGCTTCGCCTTGACATTGACTGCATGACAGGAAAAGAAGCGATTGAACTTGTCAGAAAACGTAGATAAATTTTCAACATTTTGACGCATTTGTAGCATTTCCGACGGCAGCTTTTCTTTAACTTTGCGCGACTCAAAACCAATCATTACATTATGAAACGATTTTCTACTGTTATAGCCTGCGGCCTCGTTGCTGTCGGGGTAATGGCGGCCTCGGCATCGATGGAACGGGCACGGCGGCACGCCATAGCGATTGACAGGCCTGCTCCGGGATTCTTTGAAGGCGCACTGCTGGGCAACGGCGGCATGGGTGTAGTGGTGACCACCCGCCCCGACGCGGTGTGGCTCCATTTCGGCCACAACAACGTGTGGGACATCCGCGTGACCGAGAAACATCAGGAGGAGTTCGGGACATTTGCCGAAGTGTTTGCCAAGGCCGACCGCCTTTCACCCGATCTGCCCTCGATTCACCACGACCCGGAGTTTGCGGCCTACCTGTCGATGACCGCTGACAACTACCGCAGTCCCTACCCGCGCCCGTTTCCGTGCGGCTCGGTGATACTCGGGTTTGACCGCCGCGAAGTAGAGCTGATCGGCCACCGTCTCGACGTGGCCGACGGCACATGCGACGTGGAGCTGCTGCGCCTTGCCGACGGCGAGAAACTGACGCTCAGCCTGTTTACCGACATGGAGCGCGACGAGCTATGGGGCGAACTGACTGACAGCAAAGGACGACCCGTGCAGTCTTGTTTCAACCGTCTGCGCCTGCTGCCCGACCCCTCGACACCCTCTGACATCCCCTCTCCCGTAACCCTCGACGCAGGCAGCCACGCCCTCGGGTTCTCGCAACGGCTCCCCTACTCGACCGAGGCTCCAGAGCCGGAACGCGACCGGGGTTTCTCAATTGTGGCCGGAGTGTCACCGCGCATCTCGACAGGCACACGCACTACCACACTCGGGATTCAGACCCCTCTCGGAGAACTTGAACGCTATATCGACCGCGACGGCAGTTCCACACCGTTTGTCATGCGCGTGACGCTGACCGAAGGTGGCATGGCCGACGTTGACGCCTCCGCCCCCTCGTCTGTCACCGATACCGTTGCACTAAAATCGGCACGCAAAGAGGCTATCGACACATGGGACAGCTACTGGAGCCGCTCGGGAGTCGAGACAGCCGACAGCGAGATTGAGCAGATGTGGTACCGCAACCTTTACTTCCTCAACTGCGCGATGCGTCCCGGCGTGACACCACCGGGCATATTCGGCAACTGGAGCTACGGCAGCATCGGCACGGCGTGGCACGGCGACTACCACCTCAACTACAACACGCAACAACCCTACTGGGTGACATTCTCCTCCAACCACCTTGACAAGAACCTTGTCTATGCCGACCTCGTCGACAACCTGCTGCCGGTCAGCCGCAAATGGGCGCGCGACTACTACGGGATGCGCGGAGCGTTCTTCCCCCACTCGGCCTATCCCGTCGAGATGCACACCCACCCCTATCCCGTACCCGACTGGGGATGGGAGGTCTTCGAGACACCGTGGATGGTGCAAGGACTGTGGTGGCACTACCTCTACTCGGCCGACAAGGAATTTCTGCGCGACCGGGCTATGGAACCGATGCGCGACGCGGTGATGTTTCTCGTCGACTACATGAGCCGTCCCGACGCACAGGGGAGCCGATGGGGCAACGATGGCCTGTGCCACATCTTCCCCTCGGTGCCTCCCGAGCTTTACGGGTTGCAGCCGGGGTTCAAATTCAACTATGACACGCAGATTGACCTCGCGCTGACACGATTCCTGTTCAACGCCTATCTCGATGCCGTCGACATCCTCGGCATCTCCCGGCAGGAGCGCGCCCTTGTCAAGGAGGTCAAGACCCTGCTTGACCGCATGCCCGGCTACCCCGTCTACGACTCCCCGCGCTACGGGCGCATCTACACCTCGGTTCCGGGCGAGAAGGACGAGATTGTGTTCAACGTCCCCGCCTCGCTCGCGGCAGTCTTCCCCGGCGAACAGATGGGCCTCTCGTCGCCCGACAGCATCCGCGCCATCCTCGCCAACACCGTCAGCGTGCATCAGAACGAAGGGGGCAACGAAATCGTGTTCCTACCACTGCAAAAGGCTCGCCTCGGCCTTCTCGACATCGACGCATTCAAGCGACAGGTGCGCTACGCAACCCTTCCCGGAGGCACCGTAACCGACGCTGTCCTCCAGTCGGGAGGCCGCTACAGCGACGAGACCGACTATATGTACATGGCCCCGATGGGAATATGGATCGAGAACTTCGCTCTCCCCGCCGTAGTCAACGAGTGCCTGATGCAGAGCTACGACGGCGTTATCCGCCTGTTCCCCAACTGGGACACCGCTGTCGGGGCACGATTCACAACCCTGCGGGCCCGCGGAGGATTCCTCGTCAGCGCGTCGGCATCGGGCGGCAAAGTCACGAGCCTCGTCATCGATAGCGAGCAGGGAGGCGGCTGCCGCATCCTAAATCCGTGGCCCGGCCATCAGCTGAGAGTCACCGGCACTACCGCCCGCCACCTCGGCGACAACCTGTGGGAATTCCCCACCCGGCCGGGCGGACGATATGAGGTAATGGAGAATTGAGAATGGGAAATTGAGAATTTTTCCACTATCAATTGTCAATTTTCAATTCTCAATTCTCAATTTATCAATAATAATCCTTACCTTTGCACGTTGAAATGAAACGGAGCCGCTTGTATGGCTCCATAAACCAACCATATCCAATGATTAACATAACTTTTCCCGACGGCTCGGTAAAGCAGTTTGAGAACGGCACTACCCCTCTGCAAATTGCCGAAAGCCTGAGCTCACAGCTTGCCAGAGACATTCTGGCAGCATCGGTCAACGACCAAGAATGGGACATCACCCGACCCATCAACGAGGATGCCACCATACGCCTGTACAAATGGGATGATCCCGAAGGCAAACATGCCTTCTGGCACTCGTCGGCTCACCTTCTGGCCGAGGCACTTCAGGAATTGTACCCCGGAGTGAAATTCGGCATCGGTCCCGCTATCGAAAACGGGTTCTACTACGACATCGACCCGGGCGAGAACGTCCTGACAGCAACCGACTTCCCCAAAATCGAAAAAAAGATGCTTGAGCTTGCTCAGCAGAAAAACCCGATAGTGCGCGCCGACATCTCCAAGGAAGACGCCTTGAAACTATTCGGCGACCGTGGCGAGGAATACAAGTGCGAACTTATCAGCGAGCTTGAAGACGGCCACATCACCACCTACACTCAGGGCGCGTTCACCGACCTGTGCCGCGGCCCCCACATCGCCACCACCGCCCCCATCAAGGCTGTGAAAATAACATCGCTCGCCGGAGCCTACTGGCGCGGCGACGAAAAGCGCAACCAGCTCGTGCGCGTCTACGGCATCACCTTCCCCAAGAAAAAGATGCTCGACGAATACCTCGTGCTGCTTGAAGAAGCCAAGAAACGCGACCACCGCAAGCTCGGCAAGGAGATGGAACTTTTCGCGTTCTCGCAGAACGTGGGCGCCGGACTCCCCCTGTGGCTCCCCAAAGGCG
>CAMWRO010000209.1 GCA_947176615.1 uncultured Porphyromonadaceae bacterium | reverse complement strand
CCCCCCCCCCCCCCCCTTTTTTTTTCCACCCCCACCCCGCCATCCCCTATTCGCCTTTGTCTCGTGGGCTCGTAGATGTTTATAAGATACAGGTGTTGGAGAGGGCCCAGCGGGCGCGGGCGGCGGGGGAGGATAGGGCGGAGGTGTCGATTGACATGACGAGGGCGAGGGAGGAGTCGGGGCGGGTGGAGAGGAGGCTGTCGGCAAGGTCGAGGGCGGCAATTGCGCGGTTGTCGCGCGAGCATCCCGTGACGGCCGAAATAAGGGCCGCCACAAGCGTCAGCATGATTATGTGAAGGAGATGCCTCATTGTGGTGCGAAGTTGCGAAAAAACGCGGGAAAACGGCCTCTGGCGGGGCGGCAAGGTGAAAGCAACCGGCGGCTTCCCGGGAAGGGAGGCCGCCGGCATTGTTATGGCGTTAGAGGAAATGCGGTAGTGTCACGGTGAAAGGTGAAGGGTGAAAGGTGAAGATAATACCTTTTTCACTCAGGCGCAGCCTGAATTTCACTTTTCACGTTATTCACTCCAACTTGAACCATTCTACAATCACTTGTAGAAGGTGTTCATGTTGTTGGTTACTTTCTTGTTGCCGATGAGGATGTTGTTGATGTTGTTGCCGAGACGGGCCGCGCCGCGCTGCTGGTTGAAGCGGATTGCGCTCTCGTCGGCGTTGAAGGGACGGCCTTCCTTGTCGATGCCGGTCACATATACAACTACCACGCTGTTGTTGCCTTGGATGGGGCCGAGGAGGGTGTTTTCCTTGGCGTTGGCAACGATGCCCATGATTTCGCTCTCGTTCATGCCGAGGCCGGGAATCATGAACTGGCCGAAGTTGACGGTGGTGGTGTCGACGCGGGCATCCATCAGCTTGGCATAGCCGTTGATGTCGTTGGCCTTACCCTTGTACTGGGCGATGAGGTCGGCGGCCTTCTTGTCGTTGCGCACGCGGGCGGTGAGCGAAGTGGCTACCTGAGTGTCGCGCACGGGTACGAAACCGTCGTCATAGATGTCGTTGAGGGCCACGGCGATGAATTTGCCCGAGGTGATGTCGCCAAACACGGGCGAAACTTCCCCTTTCTTGGCATCCATTGCCCAAGCGACGGCCGAGTGGGAGTCGGTCATGCCGCCGAGCTGGGGCGATGAGGCCGAAATCTGGGCGGGGAATGTCGAGTAGCCCGCGTCGGTGGCGTTCTTGGCAAAGTCGGCCGAGGTCTTGTTTTCAGCTACATATTTCTGAAGGTTGGCCTGCAGGTTGTTGATAGTAGCGTTGGAAGGCTCGGTGGTGAATGTCACGACGGCGAGGTCATAGACGGGGGCGGCATCGTCGCGCTTGGTGACGCGGAAGATGCGGCCGTTCTGTGCCATTGTGTCGGGGGTGAAGAACTGACCCACCTGAGCGTTTTCGATAACCTCCTTGACGGTGGCATAGTTGGGGTCAACGAGCGATACCTCGATGTCTTTCTGTGAAGAAGCTACGAGGGGGTTGGCTGCGATGGAGTCAAATGAGGCGCCGGCGTTGAGGGCGGTGACGAGGGAGTCGATGCTTGCGCGGTCGCCCTGAACCATCATGAAGTCGATGGTGGCGCCGTCAATCTCGCTCGGGCGGCCGAGGAGCTTGGCGATGGTGTAGTCGTTGCCTACCTTGTTGACGAGGGCGGCTTTGCCTACCGATGCCGAGTCGGCAAACGCCTTGAGGCGGGGTTGCGACTCAATGTTTTTCTGAGTGTATTTCTTGCGGTCAACGACAAAGTCGGGCATGTCGGCAAGACCCTGAGTCTCAGGCTGGGCGTTGAGGGCTGCGATGGCGTCCTCGACTTTCTGCTGCCCCTTGACGATGTCGTCGTTGGAGGGCACGATGTCGACGGCGATGTAGCTTACCGAGCGCACGTCTTCGTCGAGCTTGAAGCGGTTGCGGTCCTTGTTGTAGGCATCGCGGAGCTCGGCGTCGCTCACTTCATATTTGGCGTCTTCGAGCGAGGCGAAGTCTTTTTTGGCATAGAGGATGTGGGCGGTAGCGGCGTTGTCGTCATAGAGGGCGCGGGTGTCGAGGTCGTTGGCCACCATCGTGCCGTTGAACAGGTTCTGGAACTTCTGCTGGAGAAGCATCTGCTCGACTTGTTTTTCGAGGTTTACCCAGTATTGCTGGAGCTGCACGGCCTGTTCCTGCGAGATGCCGTATTTTCCGGGGTTGTAGGCCATGTCGTGGAGCGACTGAGCCGATTCGGCACCCATCTGCTGACGCACCATCTGGTCAACGAAAGCGGAGTTTTCGCCTACCATCATGCGGGTGAGTTCGTCGTCGGTGACAACGATGCCGAGGTCTTTGATTTCCTGATTAAAGAGTGCTTCGGCAATCATGCTGTTGAGGACCTGCTGCTGGAGCACGGAACCGTCAACCTTGCGGCCTTGTGTCTGAGCCTGCTGCGTAGCTTCCTGAACGCGGCGCTGGAACTCCTGAACATCGACTTTCTGATTACCTACCTTTGCGATAGTCGTGCCGGTGCCGAAGAGTGTGCGGCCCGACGTGAAGAAGTCACCGATGATAAACGCCAGCAGGGCGGCACCGATGATGACGAGCAAGAGCACTGACTTGCTGCGGATTTTTTCTAATGTTGCCATTCTAAGTTTATGTGGTTGTTTTGTTTATTTTTCTGATTGGTATTGAGTGTCAAGAAATGTGCCCGTTGTCGGCGAGGGGACAAAAGCCACGTTTCAATCGCGCAAAGATACAATAAAATCGCAAGTAATCAAAATTGTTTAAGCGTTTTTGTCGTTTTTGCCGCAACTTTCACCGGCTCGGTTTGTGCGGACAAAGTCAAGACCGTGAAAACGGGTGCGACAAAAAAGGGGAGGCGCGTTCATGTCGCGCCTCCCCCGGGAGTTACAGTAGCTTATAGTGTGTTTTGTAGTTTATGGGCGGGTAATGTATTCCTTTGTGACCTTTGTGCCGCGTTTCACGATGTAGAGGCCGGGAGCGGGATTGTCGACGCGGATGCCGTTCAGGTTGTAGTAGACGGGCGCGGCATCGCTGTTGTCAGTGTCGGCACCGATATCGCCGATGGCCGATGACTGGGCGGCGATATTGACAAATTTTTTCCAGCTGTCGGCATTCTTGTAGGCATCGAGCGAGCCGGCGGGTACGGTAAGCTGCGCCTTGTTGTAGACGGCTGCGTTAAAGGCGTTGTCGTCGCCGACAGCCGGGGGCATTGCGGCATCGCTTGTGACAGCGGTGATGGCGCGGCATCCCTTGAATGCCTCGGCGCCGATGAATGTCAGCGCGTTGTGGAAGTGGAGCGATTTGAGTCCCGTGCAGCCGATAAACGCACCATCGTCAATGGTTTCGAGCGATGTGCCGAGGTTGATTTCGGTCAGTTTGGAGCAGCCTTCAAATGCGTTTTTGGCAATGATGGTGAGCGAGTTGGGGAGGTTGATTTCAGTGAGTGACGACAGGTAGTAAAACGCATGGTAGTCAATCATCGCGAGCTTGTCGCCACATGTGATTTTGGTGAGTTTGGGACATCCGGCGATACTCCACGGGCCGATATAGGTCAGCTCGGCGGGAAGTGTGAGTTCTTTAAGGCTCACGCAGGCGTAGAGTCCGCTCTGCCCGATGGAGGTGACCGCGTCGGGGAGGTTGATTTCAGGCAGTTTCATGCAGTAATGGAAAGCGAAGTCGCCGATTGACGTGACCGACTCGGGGATGGTAATCGACTGGAGCTCGGTGCAGTTCTGGAAAGTCGCGTCTTCCACGGCGGGAACCCCTTCAGGGATGACGAATGATTTCAGGGCCAGACATCCGGCGAAAGCCGAGCCGCCGATGTGGTTTACGGTAGAGGGGATGTCGAAATTTTCAACCAGTGCCATGCCGTTGAAAGCATATTTGCCTATATATTCGAGCTTGTCGCCGATTGATACCGACTTGACGGCGGTGCACATGTCAAAGGCGTGGTCTCCGAGGCGCACAAGGGCTGAGGGGAGTTTGAGCTCGGGGATTTTCTCACACATTGCAAATGCCCAGTCGCCGATTTCGGTAACGTTGTCGTTAAGGGTGACCGACGGAACGCTGCCACACATGAAGAACGCGCCGGGAGCCACGCCGGTTACTGACGCGGGCATCTCGTAGGCGTCGGTGCGGGCGGTGGGGCAGAGCTCGACGCTTGTCATGTCTCGGGAGTAGAGGATGTTGTCGACGGCGGCAAAATTGGGGTTTTCTTCGTCGACGGTGATGGTGGCGAGGTCGCGGCAGTTGGAGAACGCGACGAGGCCGATTGTCTCAAGCGACTTGCCGATGTGGATTCCCTTGAGCAGGGTGCAGTCGGCAAAGGAGTATGTGCCCACTGACTTAACATTGTCGGGCAGTTTTATAATCTGTGACAGCATGATGCAGCCTTGGAACGCCTTGTCGCCGACGGTTTCGAGGTCCCATCCGAGGGTGAGTTCGAGCATGTGGTTGCAGTTGTAGAAGGCTTGCTGGCCGATGGTTTTCACCCCGTCGCCGATGACGACATAACCGAGGCCCTCGCATCCGCTGAAGGCTTCGTCGCCGATCGACAGCAGGCTTGCGGGGAGCACGGCCTCTTTTATGCCCGAGAGCTGGAATGCCTTGTTGCCGATGCTTTTAAGCGCTTGGTTGAATCTGACCGTCATGAGGTCGAAACATTTGCCGAATGCCGCCTCGCCGATTTCGGTCAGGCGGTTGGGCAGTGAGATGCTGTAAAGTCCTGTCTCAAAGAATGCGTAGTCTCCGATGTGGGTGACGACGTCGGGCAGGTCGACACTGCGCAGCTCATAACAGTATTCAAACGCATAGTTTCCGATTGAAGTGACGCTCGACGGTATTGTTACCGACGCGAGTACCTCACAGCCGTCAAACGCGTTCTCGCCGATGGCTGTGACTTTATAGTTTTTGCCGTCGAGGGTGACGGTCGAGGGGATGACGGCCGATGTCAGTGATGTGTTGTTGCCTTCGGTCACTTCGGCGGTGCCTTCGCCGGTGATTTCAAAGAGAATCCCGTCTACTTCAAAAGGCGCGGCCGATGTCAGTAACGCTGTTCCGGCACCGAGGCATGCCAAGGTAAATGTGCGGTAGATGGATGTGAGGTTCCAGTGTAAAAATTTGCTCATAAAAATAGCTGATTTGGTATTTGTGGTTTGATTTCGCGACAAAGTTATACAAATTTCTACAAATAGCAAATTTTTTATGACATTTTGTTTAAATTATGTTGACAAAAGTGGCCGGTTGTAAAACAAGAGTCCCCGCAACCGGTGGCGGATAACCGTCAGGTTGCGGGGACTCTTAAATTTTATTTCTCAGTGAAATGATTCTTACTTCACGATGGGATCGGGTTCACCACCCCACTGCTGCTGGGCAAGACGGCGGTAGTTGTTG
>CAMWRO010000208.1 GCA_947176615.1 uncultured Porphyromonadaceae bacterium | reverse complement strand
CCACCGAGATCTACACGAGCCTTATCGTCGGCAGCGTCAGATTTGTATAAGAGACCGCAATAATGGGAATGCCTGAAAATAAACATTGGGCATTGCTGAAACCTTCGGAAAACACTGTTGCCGGATTAAACCTCGGAAAAATTATGGGATTTCAATGGACTCCAAGTTTCCGACCGGTAGAGGTTGTGTTGAACGGCGATTATATCGGATTATATTTCCTTACTGAAACGATACGCATAGATGAAAACCGTGTGAACATTTATGAGCAACAGAATCAGGAAACCGATCGGAATCTGATAAAAGGCGGATGGCTGGTAGAAGTGGACAACTATCGCGATGAATGTCAGATTACAATTCCTGAAAACAACCGATGGAATCTTACGTTACGCTATCATTCGCCCGATGATTTGTCAGACGCTCAGTTGAAATGGCTCACCGGCGAGTTCAAGGCAATAAATTCAGCAATTTATTCTTCTGACAAGACATCTGCGGGATGGGAAGAATATATTGATGTTGAAAGTATGGCACGTTTCTTCATCCTGCATGAAGTCATGGATAATCCGGATGGCTTTCACGGCAGTTTCTATCTGCATAAAGATTTGGCTGAAAATGCAAAGTGGGTAGCAGGGCCTATATGGGATCTCGTGTGTTACAATCGTGAAAAAACAGATTATACATTCAGGATGAAAGTCCATTATGGATTTACTCCTCACTGGATAGGCGAGATTATACAGTATGACAGTTTCTGTCAAGCCGTGAAATCAGTCTGGGAAGAAATTTATCCTGAAAAAATATCTGAAATATATGATCGGATTGATGATACTGTGCTTCCGCTTGCCGACGCATGGGAAAATGATTGTGAAAGATGGAACGAAAATCCTGAGCAGACAGCCTCACTGAGAGCCAATCGCATAAAAACAGCTTTGCGTCGCAATATCGAATGGTTTGACGGGCATCTGCCGGTCAGTAAGTTTGCGTCTCTGACGACTCCACCGGCCTATGATGCCCCGGTGCCGGTCGCGGTATATAATCTTCAGGGCATCATGATAGGAAAGTATCACGACGAGGCCGAGGCAATTTCAAGCCTTGGCAAGGGACTCTATATCATAAACCGTCGAAAAATTAAAATTGAATGATATGAAACACGTCATTTTGTCATCAGTTGTCGCGGTTCTGCTGACTTCATGCTCGGGAACAGAAGATATAGCATTAAAGTACCCCTATCTATCCATGCTCGGCAATACGGATTGTCATGGCAGCATTGAACTAAGTCGTGCTGACCGTGGCAATGGTTCCTTCGAGATGATATTGGACGGTACTACGGCCAAATGCAAGTTTGTTTCCCTTGATTATCCATGTGATTTCGGAAAAGTGAATGTCAACGTCATTTACAGCGAAGGCATACTTGCGATAGTTGAATACCCGTCCTCGGACAGAGCGGATTGCCGATGCGAAACTGATGCCTCATTCTCCATTTTGAATATGCCCGAAGAAGATTTCATCCTGAAAATCTACCGCGGTGATACCTCCGGAAATTTCAATGAAGAATTTCCGAGGTATACAGGTCGGTTCAGTATTGAAAGAGGCACAATCGCAATCCCGTACTGAATGCGGCCGGCAGGTCAATCGTTCCCCGAGTATTCGGCGAGGTAGGCTTCGCAGGCCATGACGAGCTCGTCGTACCAGTCGGGGCCGAAGTAGGCGGTGAGGGGGCCTCGGAGGAACTGGTAGAGGCGGATGCCGAGACGGCGGCCGTTCTGCTCGGCACTGCGGCAGATTTTCCAGCGGTGGTAGTTGACGGCAGTGAAGGTAGGATATTTGGTCAGGCGCACGGGGTAGAGGGCGCATGACGAAGGCTTGCGGAAACCGCCTGTCTTCCCCTCGTTACATGCTTTCTCGACGGCACAGAGACACACGCCGCCGGGGGCATAACAGGTGTAGATGCAGTTGCGCCCGTCGACAATCTGGGTGACGAGGTCGCCGTCGGGGTCGAGATAGCTGGTCCCGGCCTCGGCTATGCGCTCGCGGGCACTCGGTAGCAGGTCTGATTCAATGGCGGGTAGGATTGAGTCGAGGGTGTCGCGCTCCTCCTCGGTCAGCGGCGCGCCGGCATCGCCGTCGATGCAGCATTGCCCGAGGCATTGCGAGAGGTCGCAGCAGAAAAACTGTTCGGCGAGGTCGAGAGAGACGAGGGTGTCCTGAATCTGTAACATGATGGTTTCTTCGGTTTCTTCCATTATTTTCCTGATTTCACTGTTGTCACCCCGACGAGCCGGTCGTAGCGGGTGCCGGGGGGGCGGTAGTAGACTTTGACGGTGTACTCGTTGACGGTGGGGTAGAAGTCTCCTTCGACCGGGGCGGTGGAGCCTCGGGTGGAGCCGGCCGGCACGGCGAGGTACTGGTAGTTGTAGGAGCCTTGCTTGAGTAGCAGCGATGCCTCATAGGCCCCGGTGGCACGGTTGTAGACCATGCGCGACGACGGGTCCATGCGCCGCCCGGTCAGGTCGCCGTCGATGAAGATGTCATATCCTTGCAGCTCGGGCATTTCGAGCCGGAAATGGTTGAGCGTGTAGTCGGCCTCGGTATCGGGGTCGACAGCATTGTATTCGCGGATGAAAAAGCGGCCGTTCTGCGTCTGGTCATAGAGGTAGGATGTCCCGGCCCGGGGATAGTCGGTTGCCAGCACCATATTATATATAGGCGCGGCATAGACGATTTCGTCGACATTCATCCCGGGATAGGTGGTCGAGACTGTCTCAAAACGGCGGTACTCGTTGCCGGCCTGAAATATGAGAGGACGCTGGTGCTCGAAATATACTTTGTCACCCGCGACACGCAGCGGCTGTGTGAGTATGACCTCGTTGTCAGGACGGCCGTTCTGAGTGACAACGACCGTAAGGTCGGTAAACGGGTCACGCACGTTGATGTCGCGCATGTCGACCGTCACGTCGACCTGCTGGTGTGACTCGTTGGTGTCGATGTCGGTGCGCGACGTTACAGCCGCTCCGACCCTCATCGAGAAGTCACACACGCTGAACCGTGTTTCAAGCAGCGTCTCGTCAGGGTCATCCTCGGGATAGACGCGCACGATGTAGTTTCCCGCGGCGGTGATGCGCATCTGCTCGTTGGGGATGGTGATGCGGTAATGAACGTAATGGACGAGGGTGGCCTGCGAATAACTGTAGTCATCGACATCGGCCACGTTGAACCCGTCGAGAAATTCCGAGTCGACCAGTCCCTCGGGTTTCCACCGGGCATCGCAGTGGATAAGCTCGTAGCGCATGTAGCGGCGGTCTTCGCTCAGCTCGTCAAATGATATGACGATGCGGTCGCCCGGGTTGTCGAGCGAGATGACGGGAATCGCCATCGGGTCACCGTCGACCGTGACCTGCACGGCGCGCAACGGGCCCTCGGCATGACTCGCTGCTGTTGCCGTCAAGAGCAGGATTGGGAGGAGAAATCGCCACAAATTCATCATTCGGCTGGAGTCAGGCGGTTGTGGATTATAGTTACCGCGTCAATAATGAGGTCCATGCAAGGTTTCCTGCCCGGTTTCTTCAATTCGCGGCACACAACCGAGCCGTTCAGCTGAGTAAACGCAGCCGAATCGGCCGTCACCTGTCGGTAGGTGGCTGCCTTGTCGGCGGGAGAGCGGAATCCGGTCAGTCCGTTAATGACAGTCATTCCGGAGACGGCGCCGCACACATGGCCTTGCCCTCCGAAACCGGTGCCGAAACCGGCCGAAATCTTTTCAAGGGCTTTGCGTGGAAGGCCGGCGATGTCGTCAAACACCATTAATACGCACTGGGCGCAGTTATATCCATCTTTGCGCAGCTGACGCGCGCGTTCAATACGGGTTTCTAATGTCATGTGGTTATTTAAGTCAGAGGTCAGAGTTATGAATTTAAGTCAGAGGTCAGAGTTATGAGTTATGAGGTGTTATCTTTACTCAGGCGGAGCCTGAATTTTTACCTTTCACCTTTCACCATTCAATGGGTACGAGGCTGTGGGCGACGAGATAATCGTTGGTCTTCGAGAATGGTTTGCTGCCGAAAAAACCGCGCGACGCGCTCAGCGGCGACGGGTGGGGCGACGTGATGACACAGTGCCGGTTTCGGTCGATAAACGCACCCTTGCGGGCGGCGTAAGACCCCCACAGAATAAACACGAGATGCTCCCGGTCATGTGCGAGCCGCATGATGACCTCGTCGGTAAACTCTTCCCAGCCGCGACCGTTGTGGGATGTCGGGCGATGAGCCTCTACCGTCAGAGTCGAGTTTAGCATCAGCACCCCTTGACGCGCCCAGCGTGACAGGTCGCCGTCGACCGGCATCGGACAACCGATGTCGTCGTGCAACTCGCGGAAAATGTTTACGAGCGAGCGCGGCAACGGCATCCCGGGGTTGACAGAAAACGACAGCCCGTTGGCTTGCCCGACATCATGATAGGGGTCCTGTCCGAGAATCACGACCTTGACATCATCAAATGGGCAAGCGTCAAACGCCGCAAAAATCCGTCGTGCCGGCGGGAAGCATTGCTTCGAGCCATATTCAGCTCTGACAAAGTCGGTCAGCGACTTGAAATATGGCTTGTCCCACTCGGCCGCAAGCGCGCGTTTCCACGAAGACTCAATCTTTACATCCATAAAAAAGCAGTTTATTTTGCAAAAGTACAAAAAAAGTCGTAATTTTGCACGTCGCAATTAGACAAAGCGGCAGAACGTTCCCGTAGTTCAATGGATAGAATATCGGATTCCGGTTCCGACGATTAGGGTTCGACTCCCTACGGGAATACTAAATAATATATAGGACGTGTCATGTAAAGCGTTTTCACGGCATGCCCGAGGCAGAGTTAAGAGCGAATTTTAGAGTTTTGTGAAAAAATATTCAAAAAATTTGCACAGACCAAAAAAACTCCTTAACTTTGCAACCGCAAAACAAAAGGCCCATTCGTCTATCGGTTAGGACGCAAGATTTTCATTCTTGAAAGAGGAGTTCGATTCTCCTATGGGCTACAATTAACAACTTAATCAAGAAAAGTCAATTTTTTAAAATGGCAAATCATAAATCATCTATCAAGAGAATTCGTCAGATCGAATCGAGAAGACTTCACAACCGTTATTATGCCAAGACTGCGCGTAACGCTATCCGCAATCTTCGCAAAATGACTGACAAGGCAGAAGCACAGTCTGCATACCTCAAGATTCAGGCCATGCTTGACCGTCTCGCTTCAAAGAACGCCATCTCGAAGAACAAAGCAGCCAATCTCAAGAGCAAGCTGGCTCTCCATATCGCCAAGCTCGCAGCTTAACCTCGCCTATTCTCTTGGTTAAGATTCGGCCCATTCGTCTATCGGTTAGGACGCAAGATTTTCATTCTTGAAAGAGGAGTT
>CAMWRO010000207.1 GCA_947176615.1 uncultured Porphyromonadaceae bacterium | reverse complement strand
TTGGGGCCGACGATGAATCCTACGTCAGCTATCTCGAAGGGTGCACCGCCCCGATGCGTGACGAGAACCAGCTTCATGCCGCGATCGTGGAAATCGTGGTCGAGGACCGTGCCGAGGTAAAATATTCGACCGTTCAGAACTGGTATGCGGGCGACCGTGACGGCAACGGCGGCATCTATAACTTCGTGACCAAGCGCGGCCTGTGTCGCGGCGATTATTCCAAGCTGTCGTGGACGCAGGTCGAGACCGGGTCGGCCATAACGTGGAAATATCCGTCGTGTGTCCTCGCGGGCGAGGGTGCCGTAGGGGAGTTCTACTCGGTTGCCGTCACCAATAATTACCAGCAGGCCGATACCGGTACCAAGATGATTCATCTCGGCCGCAACACCCGCTCGACCATCGTCTCCAAGGGTATCTCGGCGGGCCACTCTCAAAACTCCTACCGCGGCCTTGTCAAGGTGGTTCCCAATGCCGACGGATGCCGCAACTACACCCAGTGTGACAGTCTGCTGATGGGATCCGACTGCGGCGCCCACACCTTCCCTTACATTGACGTGATGAACGATACCGCGATTGTGGAACACGAGGCCACCACGTCCAAGATTTCCGAAGACCAGATTTTCTATTGCAACCAGCGCGGCATCCCCACCGAGGAGGCCGTCGGGCTGATTGTCAACGGATATGCCAAGGAGGTAATGGCCAAGCTCCCGATGGAGTTTGCCGTCGAGGCACAGAAACTAT
This sequence comes from uncultured Porphyromonadaceae bacterium, assembly GCA_947176615.1. Lineage (GTDB taxonomy): Bacteria > Bacteroidota > Bacteroidia > Bacteroidales > Muribaculaceae > Duncaniella. The sequence goes on along the minus strand of CAMWRO010000207.1, from coordinate 4,659 downwards.
TGTCGATAACACTTGAAGGATCGGTAGGCTGACGCGTTATGCAGGGAAAAAGAGGTAAGACGAGCCGCGGACTTAATATCGCGGCCTTGATTGCCGCTATTGTGCTGGCCTTGATTGCGGGATATTACCTGCTCGACTGGTTCGGGCCGGTAAAGAGTCGCGAGGAGCTGACCGTCACGGTCACGTCGAAACGCATCGACCAGACCAAGACCTACGGGCGCAAGGCTTACCAGCGCCACACCTACAGTCATTACCGGGTGTGGTTCGAGCGTCCCGACGGCCCTCACGGGATGGTCGAGGTCGGGACACTTGACGAATATATCCGCCTCAAGCGCGGAAAGCGTATCAAAGTGACCTCGACCGTGAGGTTTTGGGGTGATACCGTCTACCGCTACAATCGAAAATCAAAATAACAATCACCATAATAACATTATTTACAGTCATGAAAAATTCATTAAAAGCATTAGTGTTTTCATTGATGTGCCTTATCGCGGCAATACCCGCGTCGGCACAGTTCAAGGCAGGGAAAGTTCTCAACGGTCTGGGAAAAGCCGCTCAGGCTGTTACGCTGACCGATGCCCAGATGGCGGCTTATGTGAAAGAATATATCGACTGGATGGACGAGCACAATCCCGTGCTTCCCGCCGATGACCCCTACGTCGTGCGTCTCACCAAACTCACTGACGGCCTGACCGATGTCGAGGGGATTCCGCTGAATTTCAAGGTGTATCATGTGATTGACGTGAATGCCTTCGCTTGTGCCGACGGCAGCATCCGCGTGTTCTCGTCTCTGATGGACATCATGAGCGATGACGAGCTGCTCGGTGTAATCGGCCATGAAATCGGCCATGTGGCCCACAAAGATTCCAAGAAAGCATTCAAGCAGGCCCTCCTGACCTCGGCACTGAAAGACGGCATCGCCTCAACCGGCGACACAGCCGCAGCTCTGACCGAGTCGCAGCTCGGCAGTCTCGGCGAGGCTCTTGTCAGCGCCAACTATTCGCAGAAACAGGAACGCGGCGCCGATGACTACGGCTATGAGTTCCTCAAGAGTCACGGCAAGAACCCGTGGGCGATGGCATTGTCGTTCAAGAAACTGAAAAAGCTCCAAGAGGATGCCGGTGCCAAAAAAGACAGCAAGCTCAACCAGCTGTTCTCGACCCACCCCGATCTTGACAGCCGCATCAAGCGCATGGAAGAACGTGCTACCAAAGAGGGTATCGCCGCACCTGCCGCCGAGTAATACACGCTACAACTAATCCAACGGGTCGCCCGCCATGACGGCAGGCGGCCTTTTTTATGTGTCGCCGGTCAAAATAATTTGTTGATATGGAGAGGTTTTTGTATATTTGTCTCCGTTATTAAGTGAGTGTCAGAAATTATTTAATGGATTCAAGCGAGCGCAATGAAGATGCTTTCAGTCTTGCTCATCTGTTACAGAGCTACGGCTATGCGCCTTCTTCGCAAGTCCAAAATCATTCTACATATCACTCACTGCAATACATTAAATAATTTCTGACACTCACTTGCAAATATCAACTTAAACTATTCCAATTAATTCCATGAAGAGATTATTTCTGAGCCTCGCGGCTGCGGCGGTTGTCGCAGCAGTGGCCGTTTCGTGCGGCTCGGGGGCGAAAAAGAGCGATGCTGCCGCCGATGCGGGCCGCGACTCAACATTCACCACAGTGACTCACCCCGACTGGTCGCGCAACGCGGTCATCTATGAGGTAAACGTGCGCCAGTTTACCGACTCGGGCACAATCACGGCATTTGATTCCCAGCTGCCGCGCCTGAAAGACCTCGGTGTCGACATCCTGTGGTTCATGCCTGTTTATCCCATCAGCGAGAAGAACCGCAAGGGTGAGCTGGGCAGCTATTACGCCGTCAGGGACTACAAGGCATTCAACCCCGAGTTTGGCACCATCGAGCAGTTCAAAGAGACTGTCAAAAAGGCCCACGACCTCGGGATGAAGGTCATCCTCGACTGGGTTCCCAATCACTCGGGATGTGACAACGCGTGGGTGGAACAGCACCCCGACTGGTATGCCAAGGATTCGCTCGGCAATATGTATGGCCCCTATGACTGGACCGATGTCTACAAGTTTGACTACTCCAACCCCGAGCTCCGCGCCGCAATGATTGACGCGTTCAAGTTCTGGCTTACCGAGGTGGGAGTCGACGGTTTCCGCTGCGACGTGGCAATGGAAGTGCCTGTCGATTTCTGGGACGAGGCCCGTCCGCAGCTTCAGGCTGTCAAGCCTGACCTGTTCATGCTTGCCGAGGCAAGTGCCCCCGCTTTGCAGAAAAACGGTTTTGACATGGGTTATAACTGGCCGATGAAAGACCTGTTCAGCGAGATTGCCGCCACTTCGGGGCAGTACAGTTTCAAGAACGCCAACGGTGAGATGCGCACTTTCCCTGTCCGTCACGCTGCCGACATCGACTCGCTGCTTGCCTCGCAGGCGGCTGAATATCCCCGCGACACCTATCTGATGAACATGATTACCAACCATGACCTCAACTCGTGGGAGGGAACCGAGTTTGAGCGCCTCGGCAATCTCACCGACGCGTTTGCCGTATTGAGCTACACCCTCCCCGGAATGCCGCTCATCTATACGGGACAGGAGACGGGCCTCGACCGCGCCCTTGAATTCTTTGTCAAGGACAAGGCTCCCGAGTGGGAACCCCGCAACAAGTACTTTGATTTCTACAAGAAACTCAATCACTTGAAACATACACAGAAAGCTCTCCTCGCTGGAGAGGACGGCGGCGAAATGGTGCGCTACATGACCGAGAGCCCCGACCTTTATATCTTCTCGCGTGAAAAGGACAATTCACGCGTCATCGTGTTTGCCAACCTCGGCTCCGCGCCGCAGGAAATCAAATATGCAGGAAATGCCCCCGAGGCTGATGCCACGACTGTCGATTTCTTTGCCGGTGAGGCGTCAGAGTTTCCCGCATCGCTCAACCCCGGTGAATACCGCGTGTATGTAGACCGTTGACCGGTTAGTGTCAATTCTATAAAATAGCAGGCGGCCTCGGAGAAAACATTCCGAGGCCGCCTGTTGTCTTTTGTGGTCGTGGTCATTTGTTGCCGGTTTCAAGCAGGTCGGCTTTCATTTCTTCGATAAGTCCGTCGACGAGCTGCGGACTGACACCTTTTATAGATGACAGCGATACCGAGTGACGGTTGTGGCCCTGATTGCTGTAGGGACGCAGCAGGAGGGCGTTGCCTTTGAAGTCGAGGATGAGGTCTTGGTCAAAAAGATTGAGAGGATTGATGGCATATTCCTCCTCGTCGTTGTCATAGTAGCATACTTGGTAAGATCCCGCGCGGTCGCCGAAAATCAGCCATGCGTTCTTGTCGATTTTGCCGGGAAACTGGCCTCTGGCCGATATAATTACCGTGTCAGAGAGGTCGCGGTGACTGCGGTAGCTTTCGCGGGCCGGGAGTTTGATGCGGGCGTTGCGGATGCCGGTGTCGATGAAATAGCGGTCGCGTTTCCGCTCGGTCTTAATCGTCAGGTAATAGCGGTTTCCGAGCATTATCTTGTCGATGGGCGACGATGAGGTCTCGATGTCTGTAATCTTCTGGTATCCTTCGGGAATTTGCCTGTAGAGCGACAGAGACTTGTCGGTGTAGTTGAACTCCATCTTGAATTGTTCGAGAAAGTCGATGCCGAGCACTGATATTTCAGTGTGGGACGGGACAAAGTCTATGTTGCGGATTACGTTGATGATGCGGCCTGTCGGTGACGCGGTCAATGTGCCGAGCGAGTCGGCCACGAAGGAGTATTCCCCGACAGGAATCGACACGGTGTAGCGTTTTGTCTCGACGCGGGTGTCGCCTCGCCCGTCGCGGCCCGGCGAGATGTAAAACGACTCGGATGCCTTGTAACCGAGTGAGTCGAGGATGGCAAGGTCGGCGGTTGTTATTGTGCTGACGTCGCTGCCGGTGTCAAGCTTGAATTTCAGTCCGGGCACGACTTCGACCGTCAGTTGCGGTCCCGATACGGGGACGGTGCAGATAGGGCCGTCAGGATGGTCTATTGCAAGGCTCGTCTGGGAACTGAGAGAGCAGATTAGCCCGAAAAGGATGGCGATAACAGCTACCGTTATTGTGGATGTCAGAAGTAGTTTTCGTCTCATAATGCTGCAAAAGTAGATGGATGTACCCGATTTTACAACAATTTTAACCGGATTGTGACTAATATGGCAATTCTGTTTCAAATGTGTGCTGAATCGGTCACGAAACAGACACATTTTGATGTAAATGTGGTCTATTTTGATGCATTTGTGAGGATGCGGAGAGGGGGTTAGTGTTAATTTTGTAAAAGGAAAACTGTTTTTTATGAAAAAGAGAAATATCGTGATATTGGCAGCTGCGATGGCTGCGACAGTGACAGCCGCGGTTCAGGCGCGTGACGCGGTCGATTATGTCAATCCCATGATCGGGGCCACTACTGCCGACGAAGGGGGACGCGGCGACGTCAACGAACTCGGCAAGACTTTCCCCGGAGTGTGTACGCCGCTCGGCCTCGTGCAGCTTAGTCCCGATACCCATACGGGAGGTGACAACGGCCCCGGTTATTCCTATCACCACAAGACTATCGAAGGGTTCAGTTTCACCCACATGAGCGGTATCGGATGGTATGG
>CAMWRO010000206.1 GCA_947176615.1 uncultured Porphyromonadaceae bacterium | reverse complement strand
TGCCCGCACAGCGCGCGAATTTCTTGAAATCCGCCCTGAGCCCTCGATTCTCCGCAATCTGGAACTTGATGCCATCACCTCCAAGGATGTCTATGACGCTGCTATGGCCGGAGACAAGATTGCCAACGAGATTTTTGAATACACGGGCCGCATCCTCGGCGAGGCATTCTGTGATTTCACGGTATTCTCGTCGCCCGAGGCCATCATTCTTTTCGGCGGCCTTGCCAAGTCGGGCGAGCTGCTGATGCGTCCCCTCCGCGAGGCAATGGACAAGAACATGATGGGCATGTTCAAGGGAAAGGTCAAAGTTGTCCTTTCGGAACTCAAGGAAGCCGATGCCGCCGTCCTCGGAGCCTCAGCCCTCGGCTGGGAGGCCAAGATGCCGCTGAAATAACTTTCAACTTTCGCAAGCTCAAGTTGAGGTGAATGACGTGGTGAAAAGTGAAATTCAGGCTGCGCCTGAGTGAGGTGATTACTTCCTTTTTGCCGAGACAAGTTGACAGCTTGCGGAACTAAAATCAGATAAAAGCAAGGCGCGAAAGTATTGCCACTTTCGCGCCTTGCTTTTTGTCTTAGCTCGTCAGCATTTACTGCTTTTCGGGGCGGAGGCGGCGGACGGTCTCACCGGCGCGCCACAGCTCGCTTTCGCGCATGGAGCGGAGTTCTTCTTCGAGCTTTTCGCGGTAGTCGGGTTGCGAGTTGGAGTCGATTGACAGCTGTGCCTCGTGACCTTCCTTCACACTCTTGTAGAGGCGCTCCATGACAGGCTTGATGGCATCGTGGAAGGGACCCATCCAGTCAAGGGCGCCGCGCTGAGCGGTGGTCGAGCAGTTGGCATACATCCAGTCCATCCCCTTGTCGGCAAAGAGGGGCATGAGCGACTGGGTGAGTTCCTCGACGGTCTCGTTGAATGCCTCGGAGGGGGTGTGGCCGTTTTCGCGGAGCACTTCATACTGGGCGAGGAACAGTCCCTGAATTGCTCCCATCAGCGCGCCGCGCTCGCCGGTGAGGTCAGAAACAGCCTCGCGTTCAAATGTGGTCTCAAACAGGTAGCCCGAGCCGATGCCGATGCCGAGCGCGAGGGTGCGTTCAAGCGCGTGGCCGGTGTAGTCCTGATAGACGGCATAGCTTGAATTGGTACCTTTGCCTTCCTTGAACAGGACGCGCAGCATCGAGCCAGAACCCTTGGGGGCAACCATGATAACGTCAATATCCTTGGGGGGTACGACGCCGGTGCGGTCACTCCATGTGATGGCAAATCCGTGGCTGAAATAAAGAGCCTTGCCCTCGGTGAGATATTCCTTTATGCGGGGCCACACTTCAATGACGGCGGCATCGCTGAGCAGGCACAGGATGATGGTGCCGCGCTTGGCGGCTTCCTCAATCGAGAACAGGGTCTCGCCGGGAACCCATCCGTCGGCGACTGCCTTGTCATAGGTCTTGCCTTGACGCTGGCCGACGATTACGTTAAACCCGTTGTCGCGCAGATTGAGGCTCTGCCCCGGGCCTTGCACTCCATATCCAAGCACTGCGATGGTTTCATTTTTCAGGATTTCGCGAGCTTTTTCAATGGGAAATTCCTCGCGTGTGATGACGGTTTCTTCAACACCGCCAAAATTTAGTTTTGCCATATGGAAAATGTAATAAGATAAAAAAATCAAATAATAAATAGCGCGTCATGCGCGGGGGACGAAGGTGATGCGGGCCAGCGTGGTGACGTTGCCGCCACACTGTATAGCTGCGTCATAGACTCCGGCGCTCTCGCCGTGGGGGGCGGCTGTGATTGTGGCGACTTCGCCATAACGCGCCTCATGACGAAATGCTATGTCGAAACGTTTTACCCTGTTTGCGTCCCAGAAACCGAGTTCCCACCGGTCGATAATCAGCTCGATGTAACGCCGGGTGGTGACATGGCGGTTGATATCGATGTCAGATGTGACAAACATGTAGGTGGCCTCGCTTGTCGGTGCGGTCACCGGAAGCAGCTTGCCCTGCTTGGCGATGGGGCATGGGCGGTCAGTGATATAGCGTTCCAGAATGTGCAGGGCCGACAGGTCGGCCGGGCGGCGGCTTTCCATGTCGATGGCCATCCATATCGTGCGCGCATATCCCACCCGGCTCCCGCTCTCCACGTCGACAATCTCGAAATTTCGCTCGGAATAGAGGCGGTTGATGCTTTCGACCCATGTGACGAGTTTGTAGCGGCGGTTGATTGACGGGACGGCGTCAAGCTCGATTGACAGGCGGCTGAGTACCCACGACATCCCGTGGGAAATCAGGCGGTCAAATCCCACGCCGATAGAATTGGCGTGCTCGGTGGCAGTCTCGATGATGAGGGTGACGAGGTGGGCTATGGATATTTCCCGCTGGCTGTTGCAGTCGGCAGCGGTGATGATGAAATGGTGGGCGAGTGTATGCTGGTCAGGCGATGTCATAAGTCTTCTGTTTTGTTGCGACGTTTTTCCTGTTCTTCAAGGAAATAGGTGAAGTGCTCCGTCGGCGACTTGGTGACCGCGATGCGGCCGCTGCGCACAAACTGGCGGATGTCATACCGTTTTAACAAATTATACAGCGCCTCGGTTTCATCACTGTGTCCGGCTTTTTCAATCACGGTGTATTCGCGGGTGATTTCAAGGATGCGCGCATTGTGGATGCGTATTACCTCCTCAAGGTTTTTCAGGTCGAGCAGGCGGTCGGTCGGCACCTTGTAGAGGGCGATTTCCTGATGGACGATTTCGTCGTCGGTATAAAGGAATGCCCGCAAGACTTCGACGCATTTTTCAATCTGGGCCACAACCTTTTCCATCGCCGCGCGGGTGCTGCGGCACGTCAGGGTGATTTTGTGTATGCCCGGCATGGAGCTTGAACTTGCCGTGATGCTCTCGATGTTGAGTCCGCGGCGGGTGAAAATGGTGGAGATGCGGCTGAGCAGTCCCACTTGATTCTCGGTAAAGACCGATATTGTAAACAGTTGCTCGTTATTCATGCGTCTCAGGCTTGTATTTGGTTGATACGTTTAACATTATGTCGTCAATCGCGGCTCCCGGGGCCACCATCGGGAACACCATGTCGGTCGACTCGATGTTGACGTTGAGCAGATAGGGCCGGTCGGTGGCAAGCATGCGGCCGATTGCCCCGTCAAGCTCGTCGCGCGACATGACGCTCTCGCCGTCGATGCCATAGGCCGCCGCGATGGCGACAAAGTCGGGGTTGAGCATCGGCGTGGCCGAAAAGCGGCTGTTGAAAAAGAGTTCCTGCCATTGTCTCACGTTCCCGAGGAAATTGTTGTTCATAATGACGATTTTCACCCCGATACCGTTTTCCATTATTGTGCCGAGTTCCTGCATGGTCATCTGGAAACCGCCGTCGCCCATCAGCGCGATGACGTTCCTGCCGGGACAGGCGAGTTTTGCGCCTATTGCAGCCGGGAGGCAGAATCCCATCGTGCCTAAACCTCCCGAGGTTATGAGGCTGCGCGGCTTGGTGAACTTGAAATACCGTGCGCCCATCATCTGGTTCTGACCCACGTCGGTCACGCAGATGGCTTCGTTTCCTGTCGCCTCTGAGATGCGGCGGGTGACTTCGCCCATGCGCATCACTCCGACAGTCTCCTGAGGGAATACCTCGCGCATCACGACAGTCTCGTGCTCCACCTTGTCAGGTCCGTCAAATGATTTGAGCCATTCCTCGCGGCCCGCTTGGTTGATGAGGGGGAGCAGGGCGTTCAGTACTTTTCCCGCGTCGCCGTGGATTGTGGTGGTTGCCCGGATGTTTTTGTTCAGCTCTGACGCGTCGATGTCGATGTGGATGATCTTGGCATCGGGTGCATATCGTGACGTGTCACCGGTAACGCGGTCGTCAAAGCGCATCCCGACGGCCAGTATCACGTCGGCCTTGTTGGTGTTATAGTTGGGGCCGATGTTGCCGTGCATACCGAGCATTCCCTTGAAGAGCGGATGGTCGCTCGGCATGGCCGAGAGTCCGAGCATCGTGGCTCCTACGGGGATGTCGGCTTTTTCGGCAAGAGCTGTCAGCTGTTGTTCGGCACGGGCGATGGTTATTCCGTGGCCCGCGAGAATCAGCGGACGTTCTGCCGAGTTCAGCAGTGCGGCGGCATCGGCAAGGTCGGCGGGGTTAATCTCCGGATCGGGATTATAGCTGCGGATGTATTTCACCGGTTGGTAGCCGGTCCATTCCATCATGCCGAGTTGTGCATCCTTGGTGATGTCGAGCACCACAGGGCCGGGGCGGCCTGTCGAGGCGATATAAAAAGCCTTTGCCACCGCGGCCGGGATTTCCTCGGCGCGGCGGATCTGGAATGCCCACTTGCTTATTGACTGGACGATACCGACAACATCGGTCTCCTGAAACGCATCGGTGCCGAGGGTCGCGACGCCTACCTGTCCGGTTATGACGACAATGGGCGTGCTGTCCATCAGTGCGTCGCTCAGTCCGGTAATGACATTGGTGGCTCCCGGCCCCGATGTGACAGAGACTACGCCGGTGCGTCCCGACGCGCGGGCATAGCCTTGTGCGGCATGAATCGCTCCCTGCTCGTGGCGCACGAGGATGTGGCGCAGACGGTCAGTATAGTCATACAGCTTGTCGTAGAAAGGCATTATCGCCCCTCCCGGATAGCCGAATATGGTGTCGGTGCCTTCGGCAAGAAAACTGCGTAGGATTGCCTCGGCCCCTGAAATCATTTCACTCATATATTATATATAGGGGGTTTAAATGTTCAATTCTCTCACACCGCCCTTGTCGGCTGACGTCACCATTGCCGCATAGGCTTTAAGGGCGCGGGAAATATTTCGCTGGCGGTCGCGGGGAGTAAATGCCTCTCGGCCAAGATTTTCCTCCTCTTTGCGCCGCGTGGCAAGCTGCTCGTCGGTCAGATTGACGCTGATGCGGCGCGCGGGAATGTCGATTTCGATGATGTCACCGTCTCTGACGAGGCCGATTTCACCTCCGGCGGCTGCCTCGGGCGAGATATGGCCGATTGACAGTCCTGACGTCCCTCCCGAGAAACGGCCGTCGGTAATCAGCGCGCACTGTTTCCCGAGGTGTTTGCTCTTTATATAAGATGTAGGGTAAAGCATCTCCTGCATCCCCGGACCCCCCTTGGGGCCTTCGTAGGTGATGACAACCACGTCGCCGGCCTTGATTTTGTCGTGGAGGATGGCATCGACGGCGGCCTCTTGCGAGGTGAATACCTTTGCCGGGCCTGAAAACTTGAAAATGCTCTCGTCGACACCGGCTGTCTTGACCACGCATCCGTTGCGGGCGATGTTGCCGTGCAGCACGGCGAGCCCCCCGTCCTTGACATAGGCATGTTCCATGTCGCGGATGCAACCGTTGGCGCGGTCAGTATCGAGTGAGCCGTAGGAGCTACTCTGGCTTACGATAGAGA
>CAMWRO010000205.1 GCA_947176615.1 uncultured Porphyromonadaceae bacterium | reverse complement strand
TCCGACTCGTGTAAACGGGCTTTGGATTCACATTTGTTTTTAAACAACCTCTAATTCACTCCGGTGTGGCCGAATCCGCCGTCACCGCGCTCGGTCTCGTCAATGCGTTCCACCGGCTCCCAAGTGACATGGACATACTCCTTGACGACCATCTGGCATATGCGCTCGCCGTCGTTGATGGTAAAAGGCTCGTTGGACAGATTGATGACAATCACCCCTATCTCGCCGCGATAGTCGGCATCGACAGTGCCCGGGGCATTGACAAGCGAGATACCGTGGCGCAACGCCAGTCCGCTGCGGGGACGGATCTGACACTCGTAACCCTGCGGCAGCTGAATGCGCAACCCGGTAGGAATCAACGCTCTTTCAAGAGGGGCGAGAGTCACAGGCTCGGTAAGGCACGCGCGCACATCCATCCCGGCGGCCGAAGGGGTTTCATAGGCGGGAAGCTCATGTCCCGACTTATTTATAATCTTAACTTTGATTTGTTCCATAAATTAAACAGTTGAAAAAACACTCCGTCACAAGCCTTCACTGGCATGGATTGACGGCATTACACCTAATAAACACACGAAGTTACTATTTTTCTTCCAATCCACCGAAAAAAAGTAAAAATTTTGAGAATTTGCTCAAAAACTTTGGAAACCTGAGACCCTGCTGTTCCCTAATACACACCCGCGATTCCACAAACTTATTCAGTCGCAGCGGATATGCTTTTTCCTTAATTTCAGTTAAAAAACCGACTGTTTTTTCACATCCTGCCGGTTATGGGCCCGATTTCTTGAAAAAAAACGCTAACTTAGCGGGTTGAAAGCGGCGGCACAAGCTATGCCCGACCGGGAGCACTGCTGCCGATACCATCATTTCACGACATCATTACAATGGATAATAAAAAAATAAAGGTGGGTATCACCCACGGTGACATCAACGGGATTTCTTACGAGGTCATTCTTAAAGCACTTGAAGACAGCCGCATAGCCGAGCTATGCACACCTGTCGTCTATGGCTCGGCAAAGATTGCCGCCACCTATCGCAAGGCTCTCGAACTGCCCGAGGTGAGACTGACACGCATCGACTCCCCCGCGCAGGCTACCGACGAGAAAATCTATATCATCAACGTGGTCCCCGAGGACACAAAAGTCGAGATGGGACAGTCGTCGGAAGTCGCCGGTCAGGCGGCTTTTGCCGCTCTTGAACGTGCTGTTGCCGACTTGAAAAACGGCGACATCGACGTGCTGGTAACCGCCCCTATCAACAAGCACAACATCCATAGCGAGACATTCACATTCCCCGGCCACACGGAGTATCTCGAATCGGTGCTGGCCGACGGAGACTCACGCGCAATGATGATAATGTGTGACGAAAATCTGCGCGTGGCACTCGTGTCAATTCACGACCCGCTGTCACACGTCGCTGAAAAAATCACACGCGAGACCGTGGCCGAGCGCATCATGACCTTCTCCAAGTCGCTGACCGAGGACTTTGCCGTCCACGCCCCCCGCATCGCGGTCCTCTCGCTCAACCCCCATGCCGGTGACAACGGCGTCATCGGCAGCGAGGATGCCGAAATCATCATCCCGGCCATCGAGGATGCCCGCAAGAAGAAGGCAATATGCTTCGGCCCCTACCCGGCCGACGGATTTTTCGGCAGCGGAGCCTACCGCAAGTTTGACGGCGTACTGGCGATGTACCATGACCAAGGTCTCACCCCGTTCAAGCTCCTTGCCGGAGAGACAGGTGTCAACTTTACCGCCGGGTTACCGGCAGTGCGCACGTCGCCCGACCACGGCACGGCCTACGACATCGCCGGTAAAGGCGTGGCCTCGCCCGAGTCGATGCGCAACGCCGTTTACAGCGCGATTGACATCTACCGCAACCGCGCCCGTCACAAGGAAATGACCGCCCACCCGCTGAAAAAACAATCGTTTGACAAAGGCAGTGACAAGCTCCCCGCCGCAACCGAACACAAAGAATAAGCCACAATGAACTACGCAATAATAGCCGCCGGCGAAGGCTCACGCCTCGTTCAGGAAGGGGTAAAGCTCCCCAAACCGCTCGTCAGACTCAACGGAGTCCCGATGATAAAACGCCTCATCGACATCTTCATGAGCAGCGACCCCACCTCGCTCAGCGTCATCGTCAACGAGCAGATGACCGAGGTGCGCGAGTATCTTGAGTCGCTTACGCTTCCCGTGCCGTTCCACCTCGTGGTAAAGAGCACCCCGAGCTCGATGCACAGTTTCTATGAGGTCAGCCGCAAGTTTGACGACAAGAAATTCTGTCTGACGACCGTCGACACCATTTTCCGTGCCGACGAGTTCCGCCCCTATGTCGACGCGTTTGCCGCCGACGGGAAAGCCGACGGATACATGGCCGTGACATCATTTATCGACGACGAGAAACCGCTCTATGTCGCCACCGACCCCGAGATGAAAATCACCGGATTCCTCGACAAGCACGAGCCGGAAGTCAGATATATCTCGGGAGGCATCTACGGCCTGACCGCTCCGGCTCTCCGCGTGCTTGAGCAGTGCATGGAGCAGGGTGTGTCGCGAATGCGCAACTATCAGCGCGCCCTCGTTGCCGCCGGGCTTGACCTGAAAGCGTTCCCGTTTGAAAAAATCATCGATGTTGACCACGCCGGTGACATTGCCACCGCCGAGAAATTCATCGCCGAATAATATATCAACCTATCTTTCATCTTTTTTAAGAAATGGCCGAAATCAAAATAGCCGGAATCATGAGAGCCGGCGCCTATTCGCCCAACCACATCGGCAACGATGCCGCCATCTTCAACGTCACTGCCGAGCAGTTGCGCAAGCGCGGCTGCGAGGTCAAGGTTTACAGCGAGGAGCAACTCTGCGCGGGCGAGGTAACCGAACCCATCATCCTGAACATGTGCCGCGAACAGCGGTCAATCGCCATCCTCCAGCAGAAGGAGGACAACGGCGACCTCGTCATCAACTCAGGCTACGGTATCGAAAACTGCACCCGCGAGCGCATGACCCGCATCCTCGTCGGCAGCAACATCCCTTACCCCGAAAGCCTCATTGTCAACACCAACGAGGTTGTCAAGGACGCGATGATCAAGGCCGGGTTCAGCCGCTGCTGGATCAAGCGCGGCGATTTCCACGCCATGCACAAGGAGGATGTCTCCTATGTCCGTCATCCCGAGGAAGCACAGGAAGTGCTTCAGGAATATTTTCTCCGAGGAATCACCCGCGCTGTCATCAACCGCCATCTCGAAGGGGACCTCATCAAGTTCTACGGGGTCTACGGAACTCCTTTCTTCTTTTGGTTCTACCCCTTTGACGAGGGACACAGCAAGTATGGCCACGAGGCTATCAACGGCAAGGCCCGCGGTATAAAATTTGACCTCGACCACCTCGTCTCCATCTGCAACTCTGCCGCCGAGGCCCTTGATGTCAAAATCTACGGCGGCGACTGCATTGTTTCCCCCGAGGGTGAAATACGCATCATCGACTTTAACGACTGGCCCAGTTTCGCCCCCTGCCGCAACGAGGCCGCTCCTTATATAGCCAAGGCTGTTCTCACCGCTATAAAGAACCATAAAAAAATCTGAAATGGCCGATTCAACAGCATCAACCTCGTCGTCCTACCGCGACTCGCTGAAGTCGATGGACACGGAGGAACACATTGACCTCTTTTTTTACCGCCCGATAGGCTACGCATGGGCATGCCTTGCCCGCAAACTCGGCGTGACACCCAACGCCATCACCATCGCCTCGATTTTTCTCGGAATCGGAGCGGGCGTGATGTTCTATTTCAACTCTTTGTGGATGAATGTCGTCGGGATGCTGCTGCTCATCTGGGCCAACTCTTTTGACAGTGCCGACGGGCAGCTTGCCCGCATGACCAAGCAGTATTCGCGCCTTGGCCGAATACTCGACGGACTCAGCGGCGACGTGTGGTTTGCATGTATCTATGTGGCCATATGCCTGCGCGAGAATGTCACCTCGGCATTCTTCATGGAACATCCGTGGGTTATATGGGTCGTGGCCGTGGTCACCGGCATCTGTCACGCGAAACAGGCCGCTATGGCCGACTATTACCGCCAGTTCCACCTATATTTCCTCAAAGGGGAAGAGGGCAGCGAACTGGAGACAGCATCGGACCTCAAAACCAAGCTCGCAACCCTGTCGTGGAGTCGCGATTTATGGAAAAAGCTGACCCTGACGGTCTACACCAACTATACCGTACAACAGGAGGCTACCGCTCCCGCCATGCAGGCATTGCGCCGCGAGTTGCAGCAGCGTTTCCCCTCGGGACGCATCCCGCAGTCATTCCGCGACGCTTTCCGCGCTGCCTCGCTGCCGCTGATGAAGTTCACTAACATCCTCTCGTTCAACTGGCGCACAATCGCCCTGTTCATCTCGCTTTTCCTGAAGATGCCGTGGCTATATTTCGCCTTTGAGCTTTTTGTACTCAACAACCTGCTTGTCTACATGGTAATCCGTCACGAGGCGATATGCCGCAAATTCACAACCGAACTGAAAGATGGGAAATACTGATATTAAAGGAATTATATTTGACTACGGCGGCACCATCGACAGCCGCGGCGTGCACTGGAGCGAGGTAATCTGGGACGGTTACAAGGACGCCCGCATCAATATTGACAAGGAAACGTTCCGCGAAGCCTATGTTTATGCCGAGCGTGAGCTTGCCCGGGTGCGCCACATCCTCCCCCACCACAATTTCCACGACCTGCTCCTCATCAAGATGCGCATCGAGCTTACGCACCTTGCCGAAGGGGGCCACATCGACCCTGCCACCGTGGAACCGCTTGCCACGCAAGTGGCCGCCTATTGCTACCGCGCCGCCCGCGAGTGCATCGAGGAGGCACGCCCCACGCTGGAGACCCTGCGCGCGCGTTTCCCGATGGTGCTTGTCTCCAATTTCTACGGCAACGTTGCGGCAGTCCTTGAGGACTTCGATTTGCTGAAATACTTTGACAAAATCATCGAGAGTGCCGTTGTCGGGGTGCGCAAACCCGACCCCGCAATCTTCGCCCTCGGCGTAGAGGCCCTCGGCCTACCCGCAGCTAATGTCCTTGTCATCGGCGACAGCTACAAGAAAGATATTCTTCCGGCCCTGTCGCTCGGATGCCGCGTGGCGTGGCTCAAAGGGAAAGGATGGACCGCCGACGAAGACGCCGTCACCCACCCCTCGGCCATCACCCGACTCTCCCAAGTCCTCGACATGGTGGAATAAAACAAAAGTTATACAATATTAAGGGGGTTGCAAAACTGGGTTTTGCCCCGAGTAATATTAAGAGGTTGTTTAAAAACAACCTCTTAATCCGTAAGGATTATTCTTTGAATAGCCGGGGGTTGCGGTTTCGCAACCCCCGGAAACATATCATTAAAAAAATAAATCTGTAAAGATTTTTCAATCACGTCGCATCATGAAAAATCTTTACAGATTTT
>CAMWRO010000204.1 GCA_947176615.1 uncultured Porphyromonadaceae bacterium | reverse complement strand
CTGACACCCATGTCAAAATGGACTTCAACAACCCCCTTGTGGGCAAAGACATCTTCTTTGAAGGCAAAGTGGCGACTGTGCGCGATGCCACTCCCGAGGATCTCCACCCCGCTTGCGGTTGTGGAGGCGGCTGTGGCAGCTGTGGCGACGGTTGCGGCGAAGATGGTGGCGACGGTTGCTGCGGAGGCTGCAACTGACAGGCATTAAACCGACTCATAAAAAATCACGGACATTCTTTTATGCCCGTGATTTTTATTTTTTACCCATCTGTTCCAGCAGGGTTTCGTAGCGCGGAATCTCGCGCAGGAAGATATATCGGCGGCCGACAGGGTCGAGGCGGCAGCAGAAATGGGAAAGGCCGTTGGAGACCATCAGGAACGGGACTTGCAGTACCATGTTGTAACGCGCAATCTGGTCAAACGTTTTCTGCGTGATCTGAACGGTCGAAGCCTTGTACTCCACAATGGCGACCGGCGTTGCCGAGCGGTCATAGACAATTGTGTCACAGCGGCGCGACGTGTTGTTGAGCGTAATAGCTATCTCGTTACCCATCAGTGCCGGCGGATAACCGAGGTCGCTTGCGAGATAAGCTGTAAAGTGTTGCCTGACCCACTCCTCGGGAGTCAGCACGACCCATTTCCCTCGCAACGGGTCAAAAATCTCGGTACCTTTGCCCCCCTCACGCAATTTCACCTTTGCGGCAGGGAGGTTCAGACGGCTTATTTGCATAATTACGAAAGTTTGTGTAAATTTACGACTAAAATCTGAAAACCGCAAAAATGGCTGCAACCCCGTCACCCACATTTCCCGCATTGCGACAGCAGATTGCCAAGCGCATCCTCGCGCCTGTCTATCTTCTCCACGGCGAGGAAGGATACTATATCGACCGGCTCGTCGAAGACTTCGAGAACCTCGTCCCCGAGGAAGACCGCGATTTTAACCTTTACACCCTCTATGCCCCCGAGAGCGGCGTGGAAACGGTGATGGACGTGTGCCGCCGCTACCCCATGATGTCAGACCGTCAGGTTGTCATCGTCAAGGAGGCGCAGGCAATCCGTGCCGACCAGCTGAACAAGCTGCACCACTACGTTTCCCACCCCACCCCGACAACCGTGCTCGTCATCTCGTGCCGCGGGGCTGTCGCGAAAGGTAAAGAACTTCTTGCCGCAGTGAAGAAAAACGGGGTGATTTTCGAGTCAAAAAAGCTGAACGAGCGCAATGTCATCCCCGCCATCTCTGACCTTATTTCCGAAAAAAGGCTCAATGTCGACAACAAGGCTCTGATGATGCTGCGCGACTACATCGGCACCGACCTGTCGCGCCTCTACAACGAAATCGACAAACTCGCCCTGATTCTCGGGCCGGGGGCAATGATTACTCCCGAGGCCATCGAGCGCAACATCGGCATTTCCAAGGATTACAACAATTTTGAGCTTATCGATGCCATCAATTCACGCAACGGGGCCAAGATTTTCAAAATTGTGGATTACTTCACATCCAACCCCAAGAACAACCCGACGGTGATGACCGTCTCGACTCTTTTCACCCATTTTTCCAACCTGCTGATCTACCATTACACCCGCGACAAGTCACCGAGCGGCTACATGGACGCGCTCGGGTTCCGCAACACATGGCAGCTGAAACCCTATGAAACGGCAGCGAGGGCCTATAACGTCAGGCAGACTATCGAAATCATTTCGGCCATCAGGCAGTTTGATGCACGCAGCAAGGGCATCGGCTCCCGGCAGAATGAATATGCCCTACTGCACGACCTCATGTTCCGCATCATCAACGCCCGCGGCGTGATCACAATTTAGCCAGTGACAGCGTGAACCCTTCGGCCGGCGGCAGCAGGACTGTCCCCGCAGCGGGCGCGTTGTGACTCCACGCAAGCATATGCGGGTCGGTCACGCAGAGACGCTCGGCAATCTTCATCGCCACGACACCCATCGTCATGCGCAGGTTCAGTTCCACACAGGGCATGATGCGACACTCGTTTCCTTCACCCCTGTAAACCATCATGTCTATCCCCATCCATCCACTGTAAACCCCACGGGTCAGGTCGCTCAGTATGGCCTCCAACCGGCCGATGAGCGTCCACAACTCGTCGCTGTCACACTGCGACGTTACCATCGAGACAAGATGTTGCTGAGGGGCGACAATATTCCCGACATACATTCCACGGCTCTCGGTTTCAAACACTGACATGCCCCGAAACGAAACCTTGTCCCCGTCGCCATGAAACAATGCCGCAAAATCCATCACTTTGTCAAGTCCCGGTTCCAAAATCACGCTCCCCTGACGGTTTATGATGCCCGCGACGCGGCCTTGCAATGCCTCCCGGGACAAAGACGAGGCGCAAAACACGCCGCGTCCGCTGCTCGACCACGGTGACTTGACATAACATCCGCGATGGTTCATCTCCATATCCACCGCCTGTAGGGGGTCGGTAAATTCTACCCCGCGCGGATATTTTTCACCGAGCCGGTCAAGAATCCCGATGCTCGTGCGGCGATGGCTCAGCCCCCTCATCCGCTCCACCATTTCATCGGACGGCAAGAACTGTCGGTCAACACCGGCGGCGACAAACTGGCGTTTCGCGTCAAGGCTCCATCCCCACGGCGATGCAATATCACTTCCCCCGTCATAGACCTTTCCGCGCAATCCCCACTCGCGACACAAGCCGCCCGCGTGCCGGGCAAAAGGCTCGGGGACAATCACACTGTCACCGTCCTCGGCCCACCAGAACGGCAGCAACGCCCCGGCACGATGCAGGGCGGCGGCATGGGGCGGCGGCGTATAGTTTCGGCAACCGAGTCCGAGGGCCAGATCATTTTCGGGATTAAACAGATGAATCATATTATAAACAAGAGGCTGCCGCAAATCAACGATTCACGGCAGCCTTCCGATAAGTCCTGTATTATTTTATTTTCTTTGCAATGTCACCGGGAATGGCATTCTTGTTGACGAGGATGCTGAGAGTCTTGGCAAGGAAATAAGGTTCCGAAACATAGAAATACCCGTCGTAAAGCTGATTGGTATCCCATGAATTCTTCACCTTATAATATTTGTTGCCTTTCTGATCGACAGCCTTGCCTACAATCACCATGCCGTGGTCATCGGTTGTCTCCTGACGGTCAAACATTTCCTGACGCATCTCGGGAGTGACCACCATTTCCTCAACCGGCCCCTTGATGTCAAAAAGCTCGCTCTCGCGGTCCTTGTCACTGAGTTTCACCCAGCGCGACAACTCGGTTCCGTCCATGTCGGCTGTAGTTTTGGCCTTGGGAAGAACCGCATAGCCGTTGTACCACTTGAAACCGCCCTCGCTGACGTCGGCAGCCCACTCGACAGAGTAGCCTTTGTCAATCGCATTGTCTACGACCGCCTTCATCTCGTCCATCGGGACATTCATGTAGGGCGCCCAAAGCCAGTTGTCGGCCACTTCGAGGACAAACGGCTTGTAGAAAGGATGATGGGTAAAGGAAGTGATTGCGATATAATCGTTCATGTCAAGACCGAGAGACTTGGCAAACGACTGCGGGGTATAAGTGACCCCTTCATAGACAAATGTCTCGGGGAGCTCGCCGAAATACGCGTCAAGGATTCCCTCGTAACCTTTCTTCCACGCGGTGGAAATCTTCTTGCCGTGGGTCGACTTAACCGATTTGACATAGGAACTCAACACGCCGTCAAGCTCGGTGTGGTCATGCTTTTCCTCTCCATATTGCAGTCCCGAATAGGCTTCCTCGGGAACAATGCCGTATTTTTCAAAGACATAGGGCACATCGATGATGCTGCCGCCTGCGGCGAAATTGGTCGCGCCCTGCATGCGGATGTAGCGGTCGGCCTTGTCGCTGTAGCAATGACGCACGGTAAACATCTCGGAGAGGTCAACCTCCTTGCCGCTTTTACGCAGAATCTCGTCTTCAAGCAACGATGTCCCGGCAAAGCACCAGCATGTCCCCGACCGGTTCTGGTCTTTCACGGGAGTCGTCTTGACCAGTTTGACATCGGTAAACTTGAATCCCGTGCTATCGGGGTTAACTACGTCGGCCAATGCAGTCGCAGTGACCGAGAGAGTAAGCATAGAAAAAATCAACTTTTTCATATTTTGCAGAGTTTTGATAATTTTATTGCAAAATTAATGGAAAAACAATTGCGGATACATAAAAAAATATTAAATTTGCATCAATCAAGCACTATGATACCTAAAAAATTAACTAATACATGTCAACAGATACAATTGTGAATATAGCGGCCAAGACCGACAAGGCCGGCCGTCATGCCAATCAGGATAATTTTCTTCTTATTCCGGATGTCGGAAATGTGGGCGGCCACAACCCCGACGACGTGAACCGTGACCGGCAGGTGATAATACCCAAGCGCGGCACCCTTCTTGTGGTGGCCGACGGCATGGGGGGAATGAACGCCGGAGAAGTCGCGTCACAGACAATCGTGACAAGCCTGCGCACATCTTTTTCTGACGTTCCTGATAAAGTATTTGCATCTGACGGCAGCATTGTTGACTTTATTGACGAAGCCATCAACGCCGCCGACATGGAAGTCAAGGCTTATGCCCGGAAACACCGCGAGGCACGCGGCCTCGGGTCGACCATAGTGCTTGCATGGTTCCTCGATGACAAAGTATATTGCGCATGGTGTGGCGACAGCCGCATTTACTGCTATAACCCGGCCAAAGGACTTGAACGGATCTCCCACGACCACTCCTATGTTCAGACTCTCGTCGACGCCGGGAGCATTACCGAGGAGGAGGCTTTCAGCCATCCTGACAGCAACATAATCACCCGCTCTATCGGAGACAATGACGAAATCGTGCGTCCCGACTCCCGTATCGTAAAACTCCGCGAGGGTGACACTTGGCTGTTGTGCAGCGACGGCCTATGCGGACTGCTCAACGACGCTCAGATCGAATCGATTATCGCCCAGAATCCCGAATCGTCGCTGACCACCCTCCGCTCTCTGTGGCTGACAGGAGAAACCACGGGATGGACTGACAACTGCACCATCCTGCTGCTCAGCGTTCTGGAACTCGGCACAGCGCCACAGTCGGCTCCCACGACATCGGCTGTCGACGAGTCGGCTCCCGAACCGACTCGACAAGCGCCCGTCACAACCCCTTACGAGGCAAGACCGCCGCGGTCACACTTCGGACAGACGGGACAAAAGCTACAGCCGATCGGCAACAAGCGGATGCTGCCGACAATCATCGCCACCGTTCTGCTCCTGATTGCTGTCGGCGCGGCGGCTTGGTGGTTTCTAATCAGACAGAAGGACGACAACGTCACCAAGGAACAATTGAAAGACAAAATAGAAACCATCTCCACTTCCAGAGAGGAAAACGAACAGGCAGCAGCACCCGTGCAGCCGCAACCGGCCCCGGCGGCCACGCCGCAACGCCGACCGGCCAGACCAAACAACACGCCTCAGTCCCAGTCCCAACCCCAACCCGAGAAATCT
>CAMWRO010000203.1 GCA_947176615.1 uncultured Porphyromonadaceae bacterium | reverse complement strand
ACTTCACCGCAAGCTACGTCATGAGCCGCCGCCTCACTCTCGCCGCATTCTTTGACCATCAGATTAACACGCCGATTGTGTCATCCACCGCCTACCCGACAACCAACACATCTTTCGGCATAACCATGAACCTCTCCCTCGCCCGGTAACGTTATGAAACACGAATACTTTGGATTATGGACCCTTCTGACGGTGGCTCTCGCCGTTTTTATAGGTTTCTCCTGTCTTGAGCCTGTCACTCTCGCGGGTGTCGAACTGAAATCCTCGGGAATCGCTGACCGGCTCACCCGCCCCGTTGTCGAGCAAGAAAACAGCAGCGAGACACTTGACTCCCCTCCCGAGGTTCAAAAGGTGGCGACCGACACCGCCTCCAAAAACATTCTCCTTATCGGCGACTCGATGCTTGAGGGGATAAATCCGCGCCTTGCCGCCTATGCAAGGGAAAACGGCCACACCCTGAACTCGGTAATCTGGTACAGCTCGACCACGGCCTATTGGGGTAACTGTGACACGCTGCGGGTGTTTCTGCGGCAGTTCAAGCCCGACTATATCTTTATCAGCCTCGGGGCCAACGAGCTTTTCGTAAAAGACATTATCGAAAAACGCGAAGGGTGCCTGAAATATTTTCTTGAACAGATCGGCGACATCCCTTATCTGTGGATAGGCCCTCCCAACTGGAAAAAGGATACCGGAATCAACGAAATGATTGCCCGCAACGTCAAGCCGGGATGCTATTTCAAGAGTGACGGCATGCACTTTGACCGCACAAAGGACGGCGCACACCCCACCCATGCGTCAGCCGCGCTGTGGGTCGACAGCATAGCCCGGTGGATGCCACTGCACAGCTCCCACCCCATCAAGATGAACACTCCGGCGATGGCCAAGAGCCGTCCCGCATCGGTAACAGTCCTCCAACCCCTGAAACAGCCACTTCCAATGCGTCATTGATATGGATTTCTCCACTATATTCCATAATATATGCAGCCTCCTTCGCTACGAGGCATCCGCGCCCATGCTTTTCTCAAGCGGATTGTTCTGGGCGCTGTTTCTTGTATTTCTCCCGGTATATGCACTGCTGAAAAACCGCCTGTGGCAGATGCTGACATTTGTCGTGGCATTCAGCCTTTACTTCTATTACAAGTCAAGCGGGGTGTTTTTCATCCTGCTCATCTGCACGTCGCTGCTCGACTGGACTCTGTCACGCCTGCTCGCCGTGCTGACCGTCGGCTGGCAGCGCAAACTGTGTGTGTGGATTTCGGTCATAGCATCTCTCGGCATACTCGGCTACTTTAAATATGCCAACTTTTTCCTGTGGAACTGGAACGCGATGGTCGAGGGCAATTTCCAGCCGCTCGACATTATTTTGCCCGTCGGAATCTCGTTTTATACCTTCCAGTCAATCAGCTACATCGTCGATGTCTACAAGGGACGCGTCGCTCCCACCGAGACTTGGCTTGAATACATCTTCTTCCTCTCCTTCTTCCCGGCCCTTGTCGCCGGTCCCATCGTGCGCGCCGACTATTTCATCCCGCAGATACGGCAGAACAACCGCGCTACCCGCGACGAGGTTTATGCCGGACTGTGGCTCGTAATCCTCGGAGTTGTCAAGAAAGCCCTCATCGCCGACTATATCGCCCAGTACAATGACCTGATTTTCATGCAGCCGACCGGATACAGCGGTTTTGAATCGCTGATGGGTGTAATCGGCTACACGATGCAGATTTACTGTGACTTCTCGGGTTACAGCGACATGGCAATCGGCATTGCCCTGATCATGGGGTTCAAACTCAGCCTGAACTTCGATTTCCCCTACAAATCGCAGAATCTCACCGAGTTCTGGCGGCGCTGGCACATCTCGCTCTCATCGTGGCTCCGCGACTATGTCTACATTCCGCTCGGCGGCAATCGCAAGGGCACGCTGCGCACCTACCTTAACAATTTCCTCACAATGCTCGTCGGCGGCCTGTGGCACGGGGCAGCGTGGAAATTTGTCTTTTGGGGAGCCATGCATGGCGCCGGTCTTGCCGTCCACAAAGCATCAAAGCCATTGCTTTCGCGCCTGCCCGACAACCGGGTCATCCGAGCGGTGTCATGGACAGTCACCATGATTTACGTCTCGCTCCTGTGGGTCTTTTTCCGTGCCGACTCGTGGACCGACTCGTGGCTCATAATCCGCAACATCTTCACCAATTTCAGTCCCGCCCACATCATCCCGTTTGTCGAGGTGCGCTATGTGTGGCTCATAATGATGACCGTCATTATCGCGGCCCACTGTATGCCCCGCCGGCTATATGACCGCCTTGCAGTTTGGTTCGTGACTACCCCGTGGCCCGTCAAGCTGCTGATATTCATTATCGCCGTCCAGCTCGTCATCCAGTTCATGTCAGAAGAAGTCGCCCCCTTCATATATTTCCAATTTTAAAAAAGTCGGCTAAACTACCAACTTATTGGTCGTTTCATCTGTTATACTATTACAAATTTCATGAAACGGCACAATGAAACAGATACATCTTCTCCTGCTCCTTCTCTCCCTCGGAATCGCTGCCTCGGCACAGACAGCACAATCTGACCTCGACATGTTGGGCCTTAAAGGTTCAGTTCAGAATGTTCATATAGATTTCGATCTGGGAGGATGCACATGGTGTGTCGACTACTCTTTTGACAATAAAGGCAATCTGGTAGCCGTCGACGGATTACCGGTTGTCGTGGAGCGCGACGGGGCGGCACGCATTACCCGCTGCACCGTGTCGACATTTGATGAAGACGGAGTGCCGTTTCAGATGGTCACTACCTATAATTATGACAACAACCGCCGGGTGACATCGGCATCCCGCTCGACCGACCGCAGCAACTGGGTCGAGACTTTTACCTACGGTCCCGACGGCCGGCTTGTCGCCCGCTCCTACACTTCGCTTGACGGCGACGAGTCCTACACCTATGTTTACGCCGACGCGCTCGACGCGCTCGGCAACTGGCTCACCCGCACTTCGCAACTCGACGATTCCCCCGAGTTGATTACAGAATCAAGGTTGATTGAATATTACTAATCCCCCGAATTTTAGTAAAGTGTATAATTATTTTTTACACTCCACGTTTGGTTTCCTTACCTGTAATCCCTATTTTTGCTAAAAAAATTTGGATAATGGCATTTTTTGACAAAATAAGCGACGCTGCCAAGAAAGCCAAGGATGGCGTGGCGGCAGCATGTGGGAATGTGGCGGAGTTTTCAGGAAAAACAGCCGGGGAAATCGGGGAGGCAATAGCCTCGGCTCCCGACAGTATCGCACGGTTCGGGGATAAATTTTCCGAGTCAGATTTCTGGAAGAAGACTTCCGACGTGGCCGCCAAGGCAGGGAAAGCTGTCATCAGCATGGCATTGACACTGTTCTACGGTATCGAATCGGCCCCCATGAAGGACAAGATGCTCATTCTCGGCGCCCTCGGCTATTTCATATTGCCCGTGGATGCAATTCCTGATTTTATACCGGTTGCCGGATATACCGACGACCTTGCCGCGCTGACCGCGATATATAATACCGTGAAGGGTTCGCTTGGCCCTGAAGCCGCGCGCCGTGCCGATGAAAAGCTCAAAGAATGGTTCAAAGAAGATGCCTCGGAGAGCGAATCGCTCCCGCCGGCCGAGTAGGTTTTGCGGAAAGCAGACAATAAACAGCCTTTTTCTGAGTTTATATAATGTATAAATATATCCTCAGATGAAAAACCTGTTGACAAAGATAGTGATTGCCTTGGCTTTAGCCGTCGGTGCGACCGCAGCCGCAACGGCTAACGAAAAGGACGACTTCAACCCCGTGCAGACGGGTGTTAACTCGCTCGGAATCGCGCCCGACGCCCGCGGAGCCTCTATGGGCGACCTCGGCGCGGCAACCGACCCCGACGCCAATTCACAGTACTGGAACCCGTCCAAATATGCGTTTGCCTACAGTCAGGGGGCTGTCTCTCTCAGTTACACCCCGTGGTTGCGCAAACTTGTAAACGACATCTTCCTTGCCAATCTTGCCGGTTACTGGAAACTCGGCAGCGATGACAATCAGGCCATATCGGCCTCATTGCGCTACTTCTCGCTCGGCGAGGTGACCACCAACGGCCCCGGCGGAGAGGCCGGACAGTCACTGAACCCCTACGAGATGTCAATCGACGTGGGTTACAGCCGCAAACTCTCTGAGAAATTTTCGATGGGTGTCGTGTTCCGCTACATTTATTCCGACCTCGGTTTCTCCGACTCCTACGCCGGTGACCAGTCGACCGGAGCCTCGGCATTCTCGGCCGACATAGCCGGGTATTATACCACCTACCCTATCATCGGCCGCAACGAGTGCCAGTGGTCATGGGGATGGAACATTTCCAATATCGGTACAAAGGTTTCCTACAACAACGGTGAAAACCCTGCTTTCCTCCCCACCAACCTGCGTCTCGGAACCTCGTTCACCTTCCCTCTCGCCGACTACCACAACCTCTCGCTCAACCTCGACCTCAACAAGCTCCTCGTCCCGACGCGCCCGCGTCGCAAGGACTATGCCGACGATACCGACGGCGAGATTGCCTATATCGACGCGCTTGAAAACTGGGAAAACATGTCGCCCATCACCGGCATCTTCAAGTCGTTCAACGATGCTCCCGGCGGTTTCAAGGAGGAATTGAAAGAAATTACCTACTCGCTCGGTGCCGAATACAGCTACAACCAGCAGTTCTTCCTCCGCGCAGGCTATTTCTATCAGAACGAGAGCAAGGGCAATCTGCAATACTTCGGCATCGGTGCCGGTTTCGCGCTCAACGTCCTGCGTCTCGACGCATCCTATATGCTCGCGACCGCACAGACCTCGCCGCTCGACCAGACACTGCGTTTCACACTGACATTTGACATGGACGGCCTGCGCGACATCTTCGGTCGCCGTCGTTAACAACCTCTGCTTATGAACGATTTTAGAACCGGAATGGGGATGGATGTCCACCGCCTTGTCGAGGACAGGGACCTTATACTGTGTGGCGTCAAAATTCCCTACGAAAAAGGATTGCTCGGCCACAGCGATGCCGACGTTGCCCTCCACGCGCTCAGCGACGCGCTTCTCGGCGCGGCTGCCATGCGTGACATCGGCTACCATTTCCCCGATACCGACCCGGCTTATAAAGGCGCCGACTCACGGGTGTTGCTCCGGGAAGTGAAACGCCTGCTCGACGAGGCGTGTTTCGCGATTTCCAATGTCGACGTAACCATCGTTGCGCAACGTCCGAAGTTGCTGAACTTCATCCCCGAGATGATAGCCAATATCGCAGCCGACCTGCAGCTTGAACCGTCGCGGGTCTCGGTCAAGGCCACAACCACCGAGCATCTCGGATTCACAGGCCGCGGCGAGGGTATAGCGGCCTATGCGACAACCCTGATAATTAAAAATTGATAATTCTCAATTGACAATCGTGGGCAAACTGTTGAGAGTAACACGCATCATAATCGCCTCGGTCATGCTTGTCGC
>CAMWRO010000202.1 GCA_947176615.1 uncultured Porphyromonadaceae bacterium | reverse complement strand
CAATTCCACCACGTTGCTTTGGGATTTTATCCGGGAGATTTCCAGCCAGCGGTTTTCATCCCCGTTGACCGAGATATTGATCTTGTTCTCGGGATTGAGGCCGAAAAACTCAATATTTAAGTCAGATTCGGAAAATCTCATATAATTTCTCATGGAATTTACCGATAAAGGCAACAGTGGGTTAGACTGTCCCGAAATAAGGAACAGAGCCTCAAGAACGGTGGATTTTCCGCAATTGTTTTTGCCGAAAAAAAGATTTACCCTCTCAAAGCCGTCAATCTCAGCCGATTGGATTCCACGGAAGTTTTTTATATCCAGACTTTTAAACATGGGACGATTATATAGGTTCATGCGCTTACTTTGCAAAGTTACATAAAATGACGTGATGTTTTTTAAACAAATCATTAAAAAAATCATGTCAGGGTGTAACTATTTTGCAAAAAATGCGTCTAAGATTGTGAAAGGTTGCTTTTGGGAATCTTTCTGTGTGACATGTATGTCACTGACACACATTTCAATCAGATTTCTACTATTGTTATTATGAGACATTTTCAAGGGGCGGTTGCTGTGACCGCACTGCTGCTGTTTGCAATTTCGACCGCTCTCGGGGCCGATGGAAAAGGTAAAAATTCGATTTTCACAGTCAAAGGTATTGTGACCGACTCGGTCGGCACAGGCGAGTCGTTTGCGACCCTGCGCGTGTTTGCCGACGGCGACTCGCTGAAGGCTGCGGCAATGGGCGTGGCCGATGTCGACGGTGTGTTTTCGCTCCCATTGCCCGCTGCGGGAACCTATGACCTGACTGTCAGCGCAGTCGGCAAGGAGGACATCGAGCGCACTTTCGAGGTGACGGCGGCAAAACCGGTCTTTGACCTCGGCACCCTTACCGCCGTGACGGCTTCCAACATCCTCGGCGAGGTGACGGTGACGGCACAGCGGCCGGTGGTCATGCGCGAGATTGACCGAATCGGGTATGACGTGCAGGCCGACGACGATTCCAAAACCGTCAATCTTGACGAAATTCTCAAGAAAGTCCCGCTGGTGACCGTCGACCCCGACGGCACGATAAAGGTCAAAGGCTCGACCGATTTCAAGATTTACAAGAACAACCGTCCCAACAACTCCTTTACCAAGAACGCCAAGGACATTTTCAAGGCTATCCCCGCCTCGATGATCAAGAAAATCGAGGTCATCACCGACCCGGGTGCGCGCGAGGATGCCGAGGGGGTAGGCGTGGTGCTCAATATCGTCACGATGGAGAACACGGTCATCAAGGGGGTGATGGGCAACGTGTCGGCCAACTGGAACTCCAGCAACCGCACCCCGAGCGGCAACCTGTGGATTACCTCTCAGATTGACAAGGTGACATTCTCGTTTTCGGGCGGCTACAACCATTCGAGCCGACGCGCGTCAAAAAGCCACAGCGAGGCATTCCGCCGCTACGAGGAATCAGGCGACGAGATGTTCTCCGTCTCTGAAAGCGCGGGCAGCGGCAACATGGGGTGGATAAACGGTGACGCATCCTACGAGCTTGACTCGCTCAACCTGTTCACGATGGAGCTCGGCGGCTTTTTCTACCGGTCCAAGAATGACGGCTTTACGACCACCCGCATGATGTCGGGCGACAACCTGCTCTACAAGTACACCCGCCATGACTTGACCGACCCCTACGGATATGCCGACTTCAACGGAAACTTCAACTACCAGCACTCGACACGCCGCAAGGGGGAGACGCTGACTCTTTCCTACGCCATCTCAACGACAAAGCAGAACCAGACCGCCGGTGGCGTATATGATGAAATCGTCAACGCGCCGATGCCCTATACCGGCACCCACAACGACTTTGACCTGCGCTATGTCGAGCAGACGGTGCAGGCCGACTGGACACGACCCATCAACGAGCACAACAAGTTTGATGTCGGCGGCAAGTTTGTCCACCGCAAGAACCACAGTATCTCCACCAACGAGTATATCGGCGCGCCCGAGATGGACACCCACAGCGACTTCTCCCACCTGACCACCATCGGGGCTCTCTATGCCGACTACCGGCTGAACCTCGGGCACTTCGGCGCGCGGGCCGGCGTGCGTTACGAGTATTCACATCTCGCGGCCAAATATCTCGACGGAGCGCAAGATCCTTTCGGCAGCGACCTCAACGACGTGGTCCCCAACGCCGCCCTGTCATGGAACATCAATGACGCCAACTCGCTGAAAATCTCCTACGGCACCTCCATCTCGCGCCCGGGTATCGACTACCTCAACCCGATACGCACCGAGACCCCCTCGTCGGTATCCTACGGCAACCCGCGCCTCGGGAGCGCCCGCGTGCAGTCGTTCAACCTCAACTACGGGCTCATCAGCTCCAAGGTCAATATCGACTTCAACTCGGGTTACTCGTTCAGCAACAACGGCATCATATCGTCGATGTGGACCGGCGAAGACAATATAACATATTCGACCTACGCCAACGGAGGCCGCACCCGCAACTTCAACGCCGGTCTCTATTTCCAGTGGACTATCACCCCCAAGACCTCGTTTATGACCAACGCCTCGCTGCGCTACATGTATCAGCGCAACCCGTCGCTAAAAATCCATGCCGAGGGGTGGAGCGGCTACGCGTGGGGACGCATCCAGCAGAAACTCCCGTGGAAACTGACAGCCAACCTCAGCATGAACTACTGGAGCGGCTTCAAGAGCCTCTATGGCGACTACACCAATACCGGTATATCGGCGATAGACTACTCCATATCGCTGCGCCGCGCCTTCCTTAAGGAGGACCGCCTGAACGTCAACGTCAGCGTCAACAACCCCGTAGGCCCCTCGAAAAGCCGCACCCGCAATGTTGAAAACAACACGGGATACTACGGCGAGTCGATATCGGTGAGCAATTTCCGCAAAAGCGTCTGGGTAAGCGTTTCATGGCGATTCGGCAACCTCAACGCATCGGTCAAGAAAACCGCTGCCACCATTTCCAACGACGACCTCGACGGACAGCGCAAGGAACATTGACGGTTTAAGTTTATCAGACCGCGAAAAAAATTCGTATCTTTGTCACTCATTAAGGAATAAACTGCAATGAGTGACAATTTTGATATACGCACTGCCGCCGACGTGTCAGGTAGCGAGCGCGACCGAGACATCGAAAAAGCGTTGCGCCCCTCCCAGTTTGACTCGTTCAGCGGGCAGGAAAAAATTGTCGAGAACCTGAAAGTATTCGTAGCCGCCGCCCGTATGCGCGGCGAGGCTCTCGACCACCTGCTGCTGCACGGGCCTCCCGGACTCGGCAAAACGACCCTCGCCGGAATCATCGCCAACGAGCTCGGGGTGAATTTCAAAGTAACATCAGGTCCGGTTCTCGACAAGCCGGGCGACCTCGCGGGGATTCTCACGTCGCTGGAGGAAAACGACGTGCTTTTCATCGACGAAATCCACCGCCTCAGTCCCATCGTGGAGGAATATCTCTACTCGGCGATGGAGGACTACCGCATCGACATCATGATCGACAAAGGGCCCGGGGCGCGCTCGGTCCAGTTGTCGCTGTCACCGTTCACCCTCGTCGGGGCCACGACGCGCAGCGGATTGCTGACATCGCCGCTCCGTGCGCGATTCGGCATCAACTGCCACTTGGAATACTACGACCACGAGATACTGGAGCGCATCATCCTGCGCTCGGCATCGCTGCTGCGCGTAAAATGCACCGGGGAGGCGGCCCACGAAATAGCAATGCGCAGCCGCGGCACACCCCGAATCGCCAACGCCCTGCTGCGGCGCGTCCGCGACTTCGCACAAGTCAAGGGCTCGGGAATCATCGACCCGGAAATCGCGCGCTTTTCGCTTGAGGCACTGAATATCGACAAATATGGACTCGACGAAATCGACAACAAGATTCTGACGACGATCATAACCAAGTTTGGAGGCGGTCCCGTGGGACTCGGCACCATCGCCACCGCCCTCGGCGAAGACCCCGGGACAATCGAGGAAGTCTACGAGCCGTTCCTCATCAAGGAAGGCTTCATCAACCGCACCCCGCGCGGCCGCGAAGTCACCGCCCTCGCCTACTCCCACCTCGGCCACAAACGCGGCATCGGCAACGACCTCTTTTCAATGGAGAATTGAGAATTGAGAATTGAGAATTTCACTTATCATCACCTAAACTTCTATAAAAATACGATGGTTCTGACTGGAAATATTATCGTAGACAAGTCCTATCTGTTCGCTGTCAGAATAGTGAAACTATATAAATTCTTATACCAGAATTTTAAAGAGTCAACTCTTTCTAAACAAATATTACGTTGCGGCACAAGCATAGGTGCAAATGTAGCCGAAAGCCAAAATGCACAGAGCTATCCAGATTTTATAAGCAAGCTTAATATAGCGCTAAAGGAGACTGATGAAACCAAATTTTGGATAAATCTGCTTTATGACACCGAGTATATAAATGAGTCTCAATTTCAGTCATTAAGTTCAGATGTTGAAGAAATATCCAAATTACTGACCTCCATCATCATTAGCAGCAAAGACAAGCAACGCAAACAAACAGATAAATGATTTAATAAATAATTCTCAATTTTCAATTCTCAATTCTCAATTATAAAGATGGGCAGTGTTAAGAGTCTTGCCAAGGACACGGCGATTTACGGGTTGAGCAGCATTATAGGACGGTTTTTGAACTGGTGCCTTGTGCCGATGTACACCCACGCGTTCCTTCAGGCCGAATATGGCGTGGTTACTATCGTATATACGGTTGTAGCCATAGCGCTGATTGTGCTTACCTATGGGATGGAGACCGGCTTTTTCCGCTTTTCGGCCCACGAGCGGTATGATGACCCGATGGAGGTCTACTCCACCTCGCTGATTTCGCTGGGAGTCTCGTCGTCGCTATTTATCGTGGCGGTTATGCTATGCCTCGGGCCTATTGCCGATGTGATGGAATGCACGGGACATGAAAGCTACATCGCCATGATGGCCGTCGCGGTCGCCATTGACGCATTCACCGCGTTACCATTCTCCTATCTGCGTTTTAGGAAAAAGGCGATGCGTTTCGCGATGCTCAAGCTGATAAATATCGCCTGCAATATCGGACTGAACATATTTTTTATCCTCATCTGCCCTTGGCTGTGGGAAAACGCCCCGGGATGGATTGCATGGTTCTATGACCCGGATTTCGGCATCGGCTACATCTTCCTCGCCAACCTGATTTCGTCGGCCGTGAACCTGTTGCTGCTGCTCCCCGAGCTGCGCGGGTTCCGCTACCGTTTCAACTCAGCACTGTGGAAGGAGATGATTGTCTACTCGTGGCCGCTGCTCGTGCTCGGACTCGCCGGAGTGATGAACCAGTCAATCTACTCGATTCTGTTCCCGTTTATCTACCCTGACAAGGCCGAGGCTACCGCACAGGTGGGTATCTACGGTGCCAATTACAAGATTGCCATCGTCATGGTGATGTTCATTCAGGCATTCCGTTTCGCCTACGAGCCTTTCATCTTCGCCCGGTCGCGCGACAAGGGTGAGGACAGGCTGCAAAGCTACCG
>CAMWRO010000201.1 GCA_947176615.1 uncultured Porphyromonadaceae bacterium | reverse complement strand
CAATATCCAGTGCAACGGCATCGGCCCCGGCTACATAGCGACCGAACAGACCGCCCCGTTGCGTGAGCGTCAGCCCGACGGAAGCCGTCACCCGTTTGACTCGTTTATCATTTCCAAGACTCCCGCTGCCCGCTGGGGCACCCCCGAGGACCTCATGGGGCCCGCCGTGTTCCTTGCATCCGATGCCTCCAACTTTGTCAACGGCCACGTCCTCTACGTCGACGGCGGCATCCTCGCCTACATCGGCAAGCAACCTAAGTAATTTCGGTTTAAGGTTTTGGTTTAAGGTTTAGATAAATGTCATGTGTTCTGACATGAGCGTCGGTAAAAATCTATTATCTAAACATTAAACCAAAACCTTAAACCAATTAAAACAACCAACAGCGTATGGAACAAGTATTTTCCTACATAATCGGGCTGGGGGCGGCGGTAATGATGCCGATTATCTTCACGATTTTAGGCGTGTGTATCGGCATCAAATTCGGCGACGCACTCAAGTCCGGTCTCAAAGTGGGCGTGGGTTTTATCGGCCTATCTATCGTGACCGCACTGCTCACCTCGGCCCTCGGTCCCGCCCTGAATACCGTTGTCGACATCTATGACCTGCAGCTTCATGTCTTTGACATGGGATGGCCCGCTGCCGCAGCCGTTGCCTACAACACTGCTGTCGGTGCGTTCATCATCCCCGTGTGTCTCGGCGTGAACCTGCTCATGCTGCTCACCAAGACAACCCGCACCGTCAACATCGACCTGTGGAACTACTGGCACTTCGCCTTCATCGGTGCCGTCATCTATTTTGCCAGCGACTCTCTCGCATGGGGGTTCTTCGGGGCGATTATCTGTTACATCATCACCCTCATCCTCGCCGACATGACCGCCAAGAAATTCCAAGGGTTCTACAAAGACATGGACGGCATCTCGATTCCACAGCCCTTCTGCGCGGGATTTGTCCCCTTTGCATGGGCAATAAACAAGGGTCTCGACAAAATTCCGGGTATTGAAAAACTCGAAATCGATGCCGAGGGGATGAAAAAGAAATTCGGACTCTTGGGCGAACCTCTGTTTCTCGGAGTGGTCGTCGGGATTGCCATCGGCTGTCTGACATGTGATTCTTGGAGCCAGATTGTCGACAAGATTCCCTACATCCTCGGTCTCGGCATAAAGATGGGTGCCGTCATGGAGCTTATCCCCCGCGTGACCGTGCTGTTTATCGAGGGATTGAAACCCATCAGCGACGCCACGCGCAGCCTTATCGCCCGCAAGTTCAAGGGAGCCGAAGGCCTCAACATCGGCATGAGTCCCGCTCTTGTAATCGGCCATCCCACTACCCTCGTGGTATCGCTGCTGCTCATCCCCGTGACACTTGCGTTTGCCGTCTTCCTCCCCGGCAACCAGTTCCTGCCCCTTGCATCGCTTGCCGGAATGTTCTATGTGTTCCCCCTCGTGCTGCCCTTTACCCGCGGAAATGTCATCAAGACGTTCATCGTCGGCCTCGTGGTCATTGTCATGGGCCTGTACATGGTGACCAACCTCGCCCCGTGGTTCACACTCGCCGCCAAGGATGTGTTTGCCGCGACCGGTGACTCGGCAGTCGCCATTCCCGAAGGCTTTGACGGGGGAAGTCTCGACTTCGCGTCAAGTCCTCTCGCATGGGTGATTTTCCAGTGTACCGAAAACCTCAAGTGGGTCGGTTCTGCGATACTCGTCCTCGTCACAATGGCGATGATGTGGTGGAACCGCGTCCACATCATCCGCAACCAGAAAGCGATGAATGAACAAAATTCAACCGAAATTCAAGTAACCGAATAACAACATTCAACACGATATGAAAAAGATATTCCTGTCAATAGCAGTGGCGATGGCCGCAATCCCGGCAATGGCGCAGACTGACTACACCGTGATGCACGCATGTCACCCTGACGATGTCAAGAACTATGACACCGAGAAACTCCGTTCCCATTTCATGATGCCCAAGGTGATGGAGCAGGACAAGTTCAATTTCACCTACTCGATGTATGACCGTCTCATTTTCGGCGGGGTGATTCCTGTCGCCAAAGTAATGACACTTGAGAGCATCGACCCTCTCAAAGCGGAATATTTCCTTGAACGCCGCGAACTGGGCGTTATCAACGTGGGCGGTGACGGAATCGTGTCAGTCGACGGCAAGGAGTACGAACTTCATTTCAAGGATGCCCTCTATGTGGGCCGCGGCAACAAGAATGTGACTTTCCGCAGCAAGGACGCCGCCAATCCCGCCAAGTTCTACATCAACTCAACTCCCGCACACACCGCCTACAAGACACAGCTCATCACGATAGACGGGCGCAAGGGGTCGATAAAGGCCAACTCGTTTGCCGCCGGTTCTATGGAGGAAAGCAACGACCGCGTCATCAACCAGCTCATCGTCAACAATGTGCTTGAAGAAGGCCCCTGCCAGCTCCAGATGGGACTGACCGAACTGAAACCGGGAAGCGTGTGGAACACCATGCCGTGTCACACCCACGACCGCCGCGTCGAAGCCTATTTCTACTTCAACGTCCCCGAGGGTAACGCCATCTGCCACCTCATGGGCGAACCGCAGGAAAACCGCCTCATCTGGTTGCAAAACGAGCAGGCCGTCATGTCGCCCGAGTGGTCGATCCACGCTGCCGCAGGCACTTCCAACTATATGTTTATCTGGGGCATGGGCGGCGAAAATCTCGACTATGGCGACATGGACAAAATCACCTATCTTGAAATGAAGTAAGAAGTGGTTTAAACTTATAGCCCGTTGACTGTTACAAATATCTAACACTTCTTGATGAGTTCAAATCTGATTACGAAATGACCCACGACTTTAAAGAAGTTAACGAAAGCTACACTCTCCCCGAGGCAATCCGCGAGGCTCAACGCTGCCTGAAATGCAAGGTGCCGAGCTGTAAAAAAGGTTGCCCCATCAGCAATGACATTCCCGACTGGATTGCCGAGCTTGCCAAGGGCAACTTCGGCAATGCCATGT
Source organism: uncultured Porphyromonadaceae bacterium (assembly GCA_947176615.1). Lineage (GTDB taxonomy): Bacteria > Bacteroidota > Bacteroidia > Bacteroidales > Muribaculaceae > Duncaniella. Next base: position 2,634 of record CAMWRO010000201.1, on the reverse strand, counting down.
CGATAATCCACAACCGCAGCAACCTGCCGGCCGTCTGCGGGCGCGTGTGTGCCCACGAGCGGCAGTGTGAGGGAAACTGCGTCCTCGGCAAGAAAGGACAGCACATCAACATCGGCAAACTGGAACGTTTCGTTGCCGACTTTGACTCGGATGCCGGACTGACCCACGAGGCTATTCCAGAAAAATCACGCGGTCGCATAGCCGTCATCGGCAGCGGCCCTGCCGGACTGACTGCGGCAGGTGACCTCGCCCGGCGCGGATTTGCCGTCGAGATTTTCGAGATGGAGCCGGAACCGGGCGGGGTGCTGATGTTTGGTATTCCCGAATACCGTCTGCCGAAAGAGGTTGTGCGTCGCGAAATAAAAAAAATCGAAAATCTCGGAGTGGTTTTCCATCTCAACACCACTATAGGTGAAAACTATACCGTCGACGACCTTTTCGCGCAGGGTTTCGATGCCATCTTCATGGGGACAGGCACCGGTGTGCCGAAAAAGCTCAGTATTCCCGGCATCGAGCATCCCGGTGTGCGTCAGGCCATCCGTTTCCTGCGCCGCGTAAGCCTATATGAAAACGGGTTCCTCAACCGCAACGAGGTAATCGTAGGCAAAGGAGACAAAATTTTCGTAATCGGCTGCGGAAACACAGCCATCGATGCCGCCCGCACAGCCGTGCGCATGGGGTCCTCGGAAGTCACCGTCGTCTATCACCGCACCATCAACGACATGAGCGCATTGCGCGCCGAATATGACGACGCGGTTGCCGAAGGTGTGAAATTCCTCTGGAAATCATCGGTAGTCGAGATTGACGGCAAGCCTGACAGTCCCAAACTCGACCACATCGTCATTGACACCGACGGCGAGCGAACCACCGTTGATGCCGACCATGTCATCATGGCTGTGGGCAGCGCGCCTGCATCACGCATCGTCTCCACGACCGAGGGTATCGATGTCGACGGCAAAGGATATGTCCTCACCCGCGAGACCCCCTACGGAATGACATCGCGCAAAGGGGTGTTTGCCGGCGGCGACGTAATCAACCGTCCCGCTACTGTGGTCCATGCAATGCTTGATGCAAAACTCGTGGCCGAGGGCATAGCGCAATATGTCGATGCCGTAAAACTGTTAGAAACAATCAATCAATAAGCCGACAGCTTGATTACCTTCTGCATCTACTGTAAAATATTATCGCTTTAACTTAAACAACCGCTTGATATAATGAGCAAAATTGTAACTCTCGGCGAAATCATGCTTCGCCTTTCTCCTGCAGGCAACTATCGCTTTACGCAGGTTGATTCTTTTGATGTGATATGGGGCGGCGGCGAGGCCAATGTCGCCGTTTCCTGCGCCAACTACGGCCATGACGCTTATTTCGTGTCAAAACTCCCCAAGCACGAGATAGGACAGGCAGCTGTCAACGCACTGCGTCGCTATGGTGTTCACACTGAGCATATCGCCCGTGGCGGAGACCGCGTGGGCATCTACTACTGCGAGACCGGCGCGTCAATGCGTCCGTCAAAGGTCATCTATGACCGCGCCCACTCGGCAATCGCCGAGGCTGATATTGCCGATTTTGACTTTGACGCTATCATGGAGGGCGCCGACTGGTTCCACTGGAGCGGCATAACCCCGGCTATCAGCGACAAGGCTGCCGAGCTGACACGCCTTGCCTGCGAGGCCGCAAAACGCCACGGCGTGACGGTCAGCGTTGACCTCAACTTCCGCAAAAAGCTGTGGACGAGCGAAAAAGCGCAGTCCATCATGCGTCCGCTCATGAAATATGTCGACGTGTGCATCGGAAACGAGGAAGATGCCGAACTCTGCCTCGGATTCAAACCCGATGCCGACGTCGAGGGTGGCAATACCGATGCCGAAGGCTACAAGGGTATCTTCGCCGCCATGATGAAAGAATTCGGATTCAAATATGTCGTGTCGACCCTGCGCGAGTCATTCTCGGCGACCCACAATGGGTGGAAAGCCATGATTTACAATGGCGAGGAATTCTATCAGTCCAAGCGTTACGACATCAACCCCATCATTGACCGCGTGGGCGGCGGCGACTCTTTCTCGGGCGGCCTTATCCACGGACTTCTGACAATGGATAACCAAGGCGACGCGCTCGAATTTGCCGTGGCTGCATCGGCCCTCAAGCACACCATCCCCGGCGACTTCAACATGGTTACCGCCGAGGAGGTACACGCCCTCGCCGGCGGCAACGCCAACGGTCGCGTACAGCGATAAAAGAATTTAATAATTTACAGAGAAGATAGAGACATTTTTCAACAAAATGTCTCTATCTTCTCTGTTTTTTACTACTTTCCCGAGTTTGACAGTTGACTAGCTTAATAGCCTAATATTCTGCACTTTAAGTCGTGGTGAAATGTGCTAACATTTATCGGTGTTTATTTTAACAATCTGAATGATAGTTAAATAATCAAGTGGAAGTTTCCCATTCCTGTGCGAAATACTATCACACAGGGCAAATACGCCATCATAATCCTTAAAATATTTAAGAAAAGTACAAATTCATAGATTAATAAAGTGGTAATCCGCTGAAATACAGTGGTTAGCACAATTAACATTCTTAGAGGTTGTTTAAAAACAAATGTGAATCCAAAGCCCGTTTACACGAGTCGGA
>CAMWRO010000200.1 GCA_947176615.1 uncultured Porphyromonadaceae bacterium | reverse complement strand
CTTGCTGTCGCCCTGTCAGTGACTGTCGCAAGCTGCGGCGGCAATAAAAATAATGCGGAGAACCCCGAAAGCGTGGCTGTCACACCGGCTCAGACGCTCATTGCGCAGCTTGACTCCGTAGTCAAGTCGGGCCGTTTCTACTTCGGCCACCACGATGACACCGCCTACGGCCACACATGGCGCTATGTCGACGGCGGCTCCGATGTCAAGGCCATTACCGGCGAGTATCCCGGCCTCATGAGCTGGGACCTCGGCCTCATCGAGGTCGACAGCACCCGCAATCTCGACGGCGTGCCTTTCGTGTTCATTGCCTCGGAAATTGCCAAGCAGAATGCCCGCGGCGGTGTCAACGCCGTCAGCTGGCACCCGCTCAATCCCGCCACACGCGGCGGCTCGTGGGATGTCAGCGAGCAGCCTGTGCGCAACCTCGCCGAAAACAAGGCCATGCAGGATACCCTGACCGCTTGGATAGGCCGCGCTGCCGATTTCATCGCCTCACTGAAGGATGCCGACGGCAATCCCGTCCCCGTCATCTTCCGTCCGTGGCATGAAAACTCAGGCTCATGGTTCTGGTGGGGCAAAGACCACGCCTCGGCCAAGGATTACATCGACCTGTGGCACCTGACCCGCAAGGTATTTGACGAAAAAGGCATCGACAACGTCGTGTGGGCCTACTCGCCCGACAAAGACCTCACCCGCGAGGAATATTTCTCGACCTACCCCGGCGACGAGTATGTCGACATCCTCGGGACTGACATCTACCACTTTGACGGCGAGAACGGTGTCGACCAATACACCGCCCGCATCAAGTCGCAGCTCCCATATGTCATCGAGGAGGCTCAGAAACGCGGAAAAATCGCCGCATTCACCGAGACCGGCCTCGAAGGACTCGAGATTTCCGACTGGTACACCCGTGTGCTGATGCCCGCCATCGAGAATCTCCCCATCGCCTATGTGTGCGTGTGGCGCAACGCTATCGAGAGCGAAAAACCCAATCATTTCTACGCCCCCTACCCCGGCCACGCTGCCGAGGAGGATTTCAAAACATTCCACGACAATTCTAAGACAGTATTTGTAAAATGAACAACATCTTCGACATCCGTAAGGCCGAAGTCCTTGCAAAATATGAATCGCTTGTAACCCGCCCCAACGAGCCTATCGAAGGCAACGGAGTTTACACCCGCTACAAGAATCCCGTCATTACCGCCGAGATGGTACCCCCGTTCTGGAAATATGACTTCAACCCCGAGACCAACCCCTACTTCATGGAACGCATCGGCTGCAACGCCACGCTCAACTCGGGTGCAATCAAGTTGAACGGAAAATACCTCCTCGTCGTGCGTGTCGAGGGTAACGACCGCAAGTCCTTCTTTGCCGTGGCCGAGAGTCCCAACGGAATCGACAATTTCCGTTTTTGGCTCCACCCCATCACCATGCCCGAGACCGACGACCCCGCGACCAACATCTACGACATGAGACTGACGCAACACGAGGACGGATGGATCTACGGCCTTTTCTGCGTTGAACGCCACGACGACAGCAAGCCGGGCGACCTCTCGGCGGCAACCGCAACCTGCGGCATCGCCCGCACCAAGGATCTTATAAACTGGGAACGCCTCCCCGACCTCAAGACCAAGAGCCAGCAACGCAACGTGGTGCTTCACCCCGAATTTGTAAACGGCAAATATGCCCTCTACACCCGCCCGCAGGACGGTTTCATCGACACCGGCAGCGGCGGCGGCATCGGTTGGGCGCTCGTCGACGATATAACCAATGCCGTTGTCGAGGAAGAAACCATCATCGACCCCCGCTATTACCACACCATCAAGGAGGTTAAAAACGGCGAAGGCCCCCACCCCATCAAGACATCAAAGGGTTGGCTGCACCTCGCCCACGGCGTGCGCGCCTGTGCATCGGGACTGCGCTATGTCCTCTACATGTACATGACCGCCCTTGACGAGCCTTGGCGCAAAATCGCTTCTCCCGGCGGCTACTTCATGGCTCCCGTCGGTGAAGAATACCTCGGCGACGTGATGAACGTGCTGTTCACCAACGGCTGGATTGCCGACGAGGACGGCCGCGTGTTAATCTACTACGCATCTTCTGACACCCGCATGCATGTCGCCACTTCGACCATCGACCGGCTCGTGGACTACTGTCTCAACACTCCTCAGGACGGCCTGACAACCGCTGAATCGGTCCGCACCCTCAACCGACTAATCAACAATAATCTCCGTTTTATCTGATACAGTGAAAGGTGAAGGGTGGAGGGTGAAAAGTGAAGATAATTGTTTACAGTTTGACCCGTCTGTTATCTTCACCTTTCACCCTTCACTTTTCACCCCACTTCACCTTTCACTCTAAATTACCTTTCACTGTAAAAAACCTTAAACCTACAAAAATGGCTCCATTACGCGAAAAAATCGGATACGGTTTCGGTGACATGGCGTCTTCCATGTTTTGGAAAGTATTCAGCTACTACCTGCCGTTCTTCTATGCTAATGTTTTCGGCATCGGCCTCATCGAGACCGGTGTCTTGTTGCTTGTTACCCGCATCTGGGACGCTGTCAGCGACCCGATGATGGGAATCGTCGCCGACCGCACCAAGACCCGGTGGGGAAAATACCGCCCCTACCTCCTGTGGGTTGCCGCCCCGTTCTCGATCTGCGGCATTCTGCTGTTCACAACCCCCGACTGGGGTTCTGCCGCAAAACTGGTATGGGCCTATGTCACCTATATCCTCATGATGACCGTCTACACCGGCATCAACGTCCCCTATGGAGCCATGCTCGGTGTCATGACCGACGATTCTCAGGAAAAGACCGTCTTCTCGTCGTTCCGCATGTTCTTCGCCTACGGCGGCTCGTTCATCGCCCTCTTTGCGTGGGATCCGTTGTGCAACCTGTTCCGCAACTCGATGGGGATGTCACTCCAGTCAAGCTGGCAGTTTGCGATGATTGTGATCGCGACATGCTGTTTCATCCTGTTCCTGCTGTGTTTCAAGATGACACGCGAGAAACTCACCACTGTCAGCTCGGCATCGCTCGGGAGCGACCTCAAGGCCCTCGTGACCAACAAGCCTTGGTGGCTGCTCAACGGAGCGTCGCTCTGTTTCAACCTTTTCAACACCGTGCGCGGTGCCACCGTGGCGTTCTTCTTCGCCGACATTATCGGCGGCGAGCAGCACATCGTCGTGTTCTCGCTCTCGATTCTGTTCTACTCGGGCCTGTTCCTCGGAGTGGGCGAAGTTGCCAACATGGTCGGCGTTGCCCTCGCGGTTCCCATCACCAAGAAACTCGGCAAGAAACCCACCTTCATCTTGGTCGACGCGCTGCTCATCATTTTCAGCATTGTCTTCTTCACCTGCTCTCCCGCGACCAATGCCGGACTGCTCGTCATGCTCCTGCTGCAAGTCGTGATTTCGGTGCTGACAGGTGTCATGTCGCCCCTTGTGTGGTCGATGTATGCCGATGTCAGCGACTATTCCGAGCTTAAATACCACTCCGCGTCAACCGGCCTCATCTTCTCGTCGGCATCGATGGCCCAGAAATTTGGCGGCGCAATAGGCGGCGCGGCCGTGATGTGGCTGCTCCACGGCTACGGCTACATCGAGCGACCCGAAGGAGCGCAGACTCTCGACATCACTCAGCCCGACAGTGCCATCAGCTGCCTGTGGATGCTCATGACATTCATCCCCGCCGGCGTGGCGCTGCTGTCAATGATTATCGTGTGGCTTTATCCTCTCGGAACCTCCGAAATGAATGATATTGTAGCTAAATTAAAAGTCCAGCGTGAACAGCCTGTCGACAATCCCGGCAACAAGTTTACCGAACCTGTATAATATTATCTACCCATCCCCCTTGATATGACTATTCCCGAATTTTCCAAGGAACTTATAGATAACCTCACTGAAAACATCCTTCCCTACTGGATGGAAAAAATGGTCGACCCGCGCGGCGGTTTCTATGGCCGTCGCGACGGGCGCGACAATCTTGACCCCGACGCTGTAAAGGGTGCTATTCTGAATGCCCGAATCCTGTGGACATTTTCGGCCGCCTACCGCGTCCTCGGCTGTCCCGAATACCTCGAAACGGCGACCCGTGCCCGTGACTACATCATGGAGCACTTCATCGACCGCGAGCATGGCGGCGCGTTCTGGAGCGTGAACGCCGACGGCACCCCCTGTGACACCAAGAAACAGTTCTACGCCATCGGCTTTATCATATACGGCCTCTCGGAATACTACCGCGTGACCTCCGACAAGGAATCGCTCAGCCTCGCGATGGAGCTTTTCCACGTCATCGAGCGCCACAGCCGCGACCGCGAAAAAGGCGGCTACATCGAGGCTACTACCCGCGAGTGGGAGCCGATTGCCGACATGCGCCTGAGCGACAAGGATGCCAACTCGTCCAAGACGATGAACACCCATCTCCACATCATCGAGGGTTACACCGCCCTGCTGCGCGTCACCCGTGACCCCGAGGTGGAAGAAGCCACCCGCTACCTGCTGCGACTGTTCCTTGACAAGATTGAAAACCCCCGCACCCATCATCTGACACTGTTCTTTGACGACGACTGGAACAAAGTGGACGATACCGAATCCTACGGCCACGACATCGAGGCTTCTTGGCTCCTTCTCGAAACCGCACAGGTCATCGGCGACCCGGAGCTCATCAGCGAAACCCTCGGCCACACCCTCCACATCGCCCGGGCCGGACTGCAGGGACGCTGCTATGACGGCTCGATGGTCTACGAGCGCCACGCCTCGGGCCACTATGACGACGACAAGCACTGGTGGGTTCAGGCCGAGGATGTGATAGGCCAGCTCTATCTCGCCGCCTTCCACGGCTGTCCCGGGGAAATCGACAAAGCCTACGAATCTTGGCGCTACATCGCCGACAACCTCGTTGACCCCGACGGTGAATGGTACTGGTCGCGCCGCGGTGCCGACTCGTCAATCAACCGCGACGACGACAAGGCCGGTTTCTGGAAATGTCCCTATCACAACTCGCGCATGTGCCTTGAAGGCTACGAGCGGCTTGTCGAAATGGAAGAAAAATAATACCTGTTAAACTATATCGTTTATGAAAAAAATATGTCTTGTTTCCATCTTCGCCGGACTGGCGGTTATGGCAAACGCAGTCGTAAAACCATCGTCACTGATTGGCGACAATATGGTCCTGCAACAGAACAGCGACGCACGTCTGTGGGGGACCGCCGACCCCGGCTCGACAGTCTCGGTCAACACATCGTGGGACGGAAAGACCTATACCACCCGGACTGACCGCACCGGCGAATGGTCACTTGCCGTGCGCACCCCCGAGGCTTCCTTCACCCCCTACTCGATTACCATTTCCGACGGTGAGCCGTTGACATTAAAGGATGTGCTTGTCGGAGAGGTGTGGCTCGCATCGGGCCAAAGCAACATGGAAATGCCGCTGAAAGGTTTCGGCGGCTGCAACGTCAGAGACGGATTTGAGGAAGTGGCTTTTTCACGTCAATGGGCCGACAAAGTGCGCTTTTTCACCGTGCCCCTGCGACAGAGCTATACCCCGCTTGACGAGACTCCCGGATTCTGGGCCGTTCCATCTCCCGAGACCGCGACCGAGTTCAGCGCGACAGCATGGTATTTCGCCACACCGCTCCGCGAGGTTCTCAACCTCCCGGTCGG
>CAMWRO010000199.1 GCA_947176615.1 uncultured Porphyromonadaceae bacterium | reverse complement strand
GAACAGGTAATCATGACAGTCGACGTTGCGGTAACGCTCTGATGCCTCAAGATTGGCCGGAATGCGGTACTGTTCAATAACGGCATAGGGGGTCATGTATTCCCACGAGCTGGGCATCAGGGCAAGTTCATGGAGCACGGCGGTGTTGCGCACTCGCAACGCGTCGTAGGAGTCCATCTTGTTAGGCAGCTTTGAAGCCGACTTCATGGTGGCGGTAAAGCTGACACCGATTCTTGCCTTGCCTTCTTCACCGCGCTTGGTGGTGATGAGGATGACGCCGTTGGCACCCTTAACACCATACACTGCGGTGGCCGATGCGTCTTTAAGAACCGAAATAGACTGAACCGAGCTGACATCGACACTGTTCATGTCACGCTCGATACCGTCGACGAGAACGAGAGGGCTGCTGTTGTTCCACGAGCTCGCGCCACGGATGGTAATCTGGGCGCTTTCTTCACCGGGCATACCTGATGACTGCTCGGTGATAACACCGGGGAGGTTACCGGTCAGGGCGTTGCTGATATCGTGGATACCGGCTGCGCGTTCAAGGACTTCGCCCGAAGTCTGGGTGATGGCACCCACGACCGAGGCTTTCTTCTGCTGGCCGTAACCGACAACCACGACTTCGTCAAGGACTTCCGAGTCAGATTTCAAGGTTACGTCAACCACACTGCGTCCGTTGACTTTCACTTCCTGCGACACCATGCCGACATAAGAGAAGTTAAGGACTGCTGTTTTCAGGTTAGGTACATTTAAGGAGTACTGTCCGTCAAGGTCAGTCGCAATACCTTGCGAAGTACCCTGCAGGAGGACCGACACACCGATGAGCGGCTCACCGGTATCGTCGACCACCGTGCCCCTGACCGTGTCGGCATATGCCCACGCCGTACCGAGGCCGACGTAGAGCAGCAGGAGCGAAATGCATCGAAATAGTTTCTTTACATTTTCCATTGTGATTAATTTAAAGTTAGCTATAAATGATTTAGTGTATGTTTTGCTAAGTGACGGGAGTGAAAGGTGAAGGGTGAAAGGCGAAGATAACACACCTTTTTACATAACTATTATCTTCACTCAGGCGAGCCTGAATTTCACTTTTCACTTTTCACGTTATTTCAATTACTTGCGATTAGAGGCATACATCCCGACTGTTGTCCCGGTAAATCCTCCGGCACGGGCGGTCGAGGTAAATCCGGCGTCGATGTCGCGGGCAACCTCTACCCAAGTCTCGCCACGGTCAAGAGAGTAGAAGAAGTCGAGATTCAGACCGCGCGACTCTACTTTGAGGTCGACGGTGTGGTCGGCTTCGGCAATCGGGGCCGAGGCAAGGTCTTCGACACCGTTTTCCGAAATCTTGCGCAGCACGATGCTGTGGTTGTCGGCGTTGCGTGTCTTGGCGAGATAATACTGATGGGTCTCGTCTTTCATCATGAGCAGGCCGGCGCTCTGGGCGTCATGCTCGGGGAGGAATGTCACGCGGGTGGCAGCGGCATAATTGTGATGGTGGATGCGGCGGCACACAAAAGGAAGCACATCCTTTTCAGCCGAGGTCACATCGGCACACTTGATGGTCAGGTAGCCGGGGTTGGAGGCGAGTGAATAGTAGTTTTTGGCGGTTCCGCGCAGGGTCATCCATTCATGCCCGAGGGTCGTGTCGCCAAATTCTTCATGACGGGCGAAGTTGCCGAATGTCACCTCATCGCCGCGTTTCACGCCCTCGCGAGTGAGGGTCATCGGGACAAGTTCTCCCTCGCGGGTCATATAGGGCCATCCGTCCTCGGTCCATTTCACAGGCATCATGAATGTTTCGCGCCCGAGGTTTTCCATGTCGTCTTTAAGGGGACGGCAGGCGAGGAACACGCCCCACCAGTCACCTTCGGGGGTCTGCACGAGGTCGGCATGTCCGGCACAGGTGACAGGATTCTCGCGCGAGCGGTCAAGAGTGCGCTGGGTCAGGATGGGGTTGCCTTCCCACGGGGTGAAGGGGCCGAAAGGCGACGGGCCGCGATAGATTACCTCGCTGTGCCATGTGCTTGTTCCGCCCTCGGCAGTCATGAGGTAATACTGGCCGTTTACCTTATATATATGGGGGCCTTCACACCAGATCGGTTTTTCCTCGGGACGACAGCCTTTGTTGACCACGATGCGGCGCTCGCCGACACACTTGTCGGTGGCGGTGTCAAATTCCACCACGCGCACTGTGCGGTGGCCGGGATACTCAGGCTTGGAATCGGGAGCATCATCGTTGTTGACGATATATCCCTTGCCATCCTCGTCAAAGAAGAAAGCCGGGTCGATACCCTGCACCTCGGGCAGCATGATGGGATCGCTCCACTCGCCGAAGGGGTCTTGGGTCTTGACAAAGAAATTGCCCGCGCCGACATTGGTCGTAATCATATAATAGGTCTTGTTGGCGGGGTTGTAGGTAATGTCGGGAGCAAAGATGCCGCCGCTGACATGCTGCTTTTCCATGTTCTGGAGCTGCGAGGGGCGCGAGAGCACATGACCGACCTGTTTCCAGTTGACAAGGGCACGGCTGTGGAAAATGGGCACACCGGGGAAATAGGTAAATGTCGACGTGACGATGAAGTAGTCACCGTTGCCGTTGGTACAGATCGAAGGGTCGGAATACCATCCGGGGAGTACGGGGTTAAAAAAGGAGCTTTCTCCGGCAAGAGCCGAGTCTTGATAGCACGAATCTTTTCCTTCATAGGAAAACGAGTCAAATATCGCTACTGACGGCTGCGGCTCGATGCCCTTATGGGCCGACGCAGACGTGCATGACGCCATAGCCGCGAGCAAACCGGCAGAGACAGTCAATAATGTTAATTTTGCTTGCATAGTTCAATGATTGGTTAACGATGCAAAATTATAAGATTCCCGCGCGAGGGGGATTCCGCTATGTGTTCTATGCGTTCATCTTTGTCACATCATGCGCACCCGCATGTCTCATATCCTTTCATATTTGTAACATCAAATTTTACAACCATCTATATTCCAATAAAATACCGGAGACTGCACCCCTCGTGCAATCTCCGGCAGTAACCTAAATGTTTAAGTGTGTTTTTACATGATAATTGCCAAAAAAATGATAAACAACCTTAGTACCTAAATATGCTTTTTTAACCTATCATAATCTTTTATACCTAAAATAATCCACATCGACATATCCGCCTCGGGAGGCTGTCGCGTAGTTATAGATTGCAAATCGGGTTCCCATAAAGAACCGGCGGTAATCAAAGCGCATCTTGAACTCGACGCCAATAGGGTTCCACGTTGTGCCGTCGTCCTCGCTGTAATAGAACGTGGCCTTGTCACATCCGGGATTGAAATCGGCGACAATTTTCAGACATACCGATTTTCCCGACAATTTTACCCGTTCTTTCTCGGTCTCACTGACACCGGAGACCTCGTGGGATTTATTTCCGAGCGCGACCGACGATTCCATCGCGGCGAGCCATGTGCCCTTTTTATCCTTTATTATAGAGAGGAGGCCCGAATCGCCGTTGAAAGCGCCGAATCCGGCGACGTCACCTTTTTTCATCTTTGAAATATCGATTTTCACCTCCCCCTCACACACGGGTCCTTCCATGCGCTGGGAAATCGTGTTGGGAGCCACAAAAAGATTATCGACCACACGCGAGGTCTTCAGCCTCAGCCACCCGGGGCGCTCGGTCAGCGACCATGCCTCATCGACCGGATTGTGGTTCCACTGCCACAGGATTGACTTCGAGCCGTCAAACTCGTCACTCGCCACAACTCCTGCATTTTCGTTATCACCGATGGTTTTTCTGACGACTGCGGGCACACGGCCTTCATCATCGCCGAGCATGGGCCACCCGTCGACCCAGCGGCACGGGTTAAGCGTCAGCACGCGCCCCACTCCGCCACGGTCCTGAAATATCATCCCCCACCAGTTACCCTCGGCATCGTCGACAAGGCAACCCTGTCCGACGTAGGGGAAGCCGCCGAATTCTGACTGAAGGACAACCTGTTTCTCCCACGGGCCGGTAATCTTGTCGGCACGGTAACAGAGTTGCCGTCTCGGCTTTCCGGCAGGCCATGAAATCACAAATGCGTAATATTTGCCATTATGCTTTACCACTCGGCTCCCCTCGTGAAGGCCGGTTTCCTCGGCATCGGGAGTAATGGTAATCATTTCAAGACCATCTTTTTTAACATCCGAAAGGTCAGGTTCAAGCTCTTTCAGGCGTATTCCGCCACCACCCGAGAACACATACACGCGCCCGTCGTCGTCAAAAAGCAGCGACGAGTCGTGAAAATGCTCGGTGCGACTGACAATCTCCCACTTTCCGGCAGGGTCAGCCGTAGAATATATATAGGAACGATAGGGAGCGTCATTGGGCGAGAACAGCACATAGAATTTTCCGTCGTGATAACGCAGCGAGGTCGCCCACTGCCCCTTGCCGTAGACCGTTCCGCCGTCAAGATCATAACGCGGAGTGTCGTTGAGCGAGTCAAAGACATACCCGACAGTCTCCCAGTTGACGAGGTCGCGGGACTTCATCACGGGGCATCCCGGCATGAGGTGCATCGTAGTGCTGACCATGTAGAAATCCTCCCCCACCCTGATTACGTCGGGATCGGGGACATCGGCCCAAATCACGGGATTGGAAAAATTTCCGGCAGCCGCAACCGATGCGATTAACGACATGGCTACCCCCGTCAAAAACCCTATTGTTCTTTTCATGCTTAATAATGACTGGTTATCGACAGCAAAATTACACAAATGTTACGACCCCGACTTTATTTCAAGAATCATCAAGATAATATCCTGACCACAACGCGTATATATTTATGATATTCTGATTCATATTTGTAACATCGGGGATTTTTGTCGGTTACCCCCATGCTGAATAACTGATTTTTTTCATAATTTTGTAACTGAAAAATTGTTACCATGAAACGTATTAACCGAATCTTGACAATTATTCTCATTATTATTGCATCGGCCATAGAATCGAATGCAATACTTAATACAAGATTGTTCAACAGCAAAGACATCGTATCGTCCAATTACAGCAACCTGTGCCTTGACCAAGACGGATATCTGTGGATCGGGACACAATACGGCCTTCTGCGATTTGACGGATGCAATTTTGACAAATACCTCCATGACGAGAAATCTGACACCTCACTGAGCGACAACCGTGTGATGAAAATCCTCTGTGACACGGAGGGGCGGATATGGGTCGCTACCTGCGAAGGGTTGAATCTTTACGACCCACACAGCGACAGCTTCACCCGCATCACTCTCCCGGGCATGGGGCACTACGGCTACATCTTTGACATAATACAGACGTCATCGGGCGACATTATCTTTATGGTGTCGGGCGTGGGGCCCTATATTCTCGACTTTTCTTCGGAAACGCCTACGGCGGTAAAGTTCATGCCCCACATCGAGAACCTCGGCGACATTAATTCGCTTGCCGAATCGGCCAAGGGGGAAGTCGTGGGGGGAAGCCACTCAGGCGACATTATCACCGTGGCGCCCAACGGACAAGCGCGCATCCATCACCTTGCCGACACCTATATCAAGATTCTCACCCGTGACCACGACGGCAATTTTTTCATCGCCACCACTACCAAGGCATGGCGATGGAACCCGAAGGACGGCGCTTTTACCCCGATATCTATCCCCGAGCCCTATAACCCGGTCCTTGACTGCGCCACCCCGACAAGTGAAGGGAA